>CADECN010000206.1 GCA_902825785.1 uncultured Hyphomicrobium sp.
CGGCGCTGATGGTGGGCGGGGTGCTGTCCTATCGCTGTTTCCAGCTGGCCATGGTGACCATCGTCCCCGACAAGGATGCCAACGTCGTTATAACCTCGGCGGTTGGGGCATTTATCGCGCTTTTGCTCATGATCCTGAGCGTCTGGCTGACGGCCAGGGCGCGGGAAGCCCGTTCTCGCAAACGGCGCGTGCTCCCGGTCGCCACGCCGGAGACGGGGCACTGACTATCGCCCGGCCAGGGTTAGGGGATGACCGCGGCCTAGAGCGTCGCGGCGACCTGGCATTTTGCATTGCAACGACATTGCGTTAGCTTTAGCTCAAGGCGCTCATTCAATTACGCCGCAGCCGGGGCCCGTCATGTCCGACAAAAAAGTGGAATCCGCCAAATCGACCGCGCCGGAACGCGACAAGCCGTGGCTTTTCCGCACGTATGCGGGCCACTCGACGGCAGCGAAGTCGAACGCCCTTTATAAGAAGAACCTGTCCAAGGGACAGACCGGACTATCGATCGCTTTCGATCTGCCGACGCAAACCGGATACGACAGCGACCACGAGCTGGCGCGGGGCGAGGTCGGAAAGGTCGGCGTGCCCGTCTCACACATAGGCGACATGCGCACTCTGCTCGAGGGCATTCCGCTCGACCAGATGAACACGTCGATGACGATCAATGCCACGGCCGCATGGCTGCTTTCGCTCTACATAGCTACAGCGGACGAAACGGGCGCGCCGCGCACCAAGCTCACCGGCACCATTCAGAACGACATCATCAAGGAATACCTGTCGCGCGGGACTTACGTGTTCCCGCCCGAGCCGTCGCTTCGACTGATCAAGGACACGATCGTCTTTTCGACGAAGAATGTTCCGAAGTGGAACCCGACGAACGTCTGCTCCTACCATCTGCAGGAAGCAGGCGCGACGCCGGTGCAGGAACTTGCCTACGCGCTTGCGACGGCGCTTGCCGTGCTCGACACGGTCAAAGCGTCTGGCGAAGTGCCGCCGGAGGAATTCGGCAACGTGGTCGGACGCGTGTCATTTTTCGTCAACGCCGGAATGCGTTTCGTCACCGAGCTTTGCAAGATGCGCGCATTCACGGAGCTTTGGGACGAGATCACGCGCGAGCGCTACGGCGTGACGGATGCCAAGCACCGCATGTTCCGCTATGGCGTGCAGGTCAATTCGCTCGGACTGACCGAGCCGCAGGCTGAAAACAACGTCTACCGCATCCTGATCGAGATGCTGGCCGTCACGCTTTCGAAGAAGGCGCGCGCGCGCGCCGTGCAGTTGCCGGCATGGAATGAGGCACTCGGCCTGCCGCGTCCGTGGGATCAGCAGTGGTCGCTCAGAATGCAGCAGATCGTTGCGTATGAGACAGACCTTTTGGAATACGGCGATATTTTCGATGGCTCGGTTGAGATCGCCAAGAAGGTCGCCGCGCTGAAAGAAGAGGCGAAGGCGGAGCTCGCGACCATCGAGAAACTCGGCGGTGCGGTGGCGGCCATCGATTACATGAAGCGGCGTTTGGTCGAGAGTGGAACGGGGCGCCTGTCCCAGATCGAAAGCGGCGACTTGATCGTCGTCGGCGTCAATAAATTCACCGAGACGGAACCGTCACCGCTTTCGGGCGGTTCGGACGCCATCATGGTCGTCGATCCGGCCGTCGAAGCCGAACAGGTGGAACGTCTCAAAGCGTGGCGCTCGGCGCGCGATGCGAAGGCCGCAGCGGCCGCCCTAGCCGAGGTCGAGCGTGCCGCCAAGGAAGGACGCAACATCATGGAGTCGTCGATCTCGGCAGCACGCGCTGGCGTCACGACGGGCGAATGGGGCACCGCACTGCGCAAGATCTTCGGCGAGTACAGGGCGCCGACCGGCGTCGCTCAGGCGGCAGTCGCGCGCGATGGCGCGGCGCTCGCCGAGGTACGCGGCAATGTCGATATGACGTCCGAAAAACTTGGCCGCCGTATCAAGTTCCTGGTCGGCAAGCCGGGCTTGGACGGTCACTCGAACGGCGCGGAGCAGATTGCGGTTCGCGCACGTGACGTCGGCATGGAGGTCGTCTACGAGGGTATCCGGCTGACGCCGGCGCAGATCGTGCGGGCGGCGGTCGACGAATCCGTCCATGTGGTCGGACTGTCGATCCTTTCCGGATCGCATGTGCCGCTGGTCAAGGAAGTGATGGAACGGATGCGCAAGGAAGGCCTCGACGACGTGCCCGTCGTGGTCGGCGGCATCATTCCGTCTGAAGACGCCAAGACTCTGAAAGCATTCGGCGTCGCGGCGGTTTACACTCCGAAGGACTTCCAGCTGAACGACATCATGGCCGACATCGTCAAACTGGTCGATCGGCACGCCAAGGCGGCCTAACGCTCGCGAGCGCCAATGAAAACCTGGGTCATCCTGTTTCTGCTGCTTCTGCTCGTGGCCGTGGCCTTCGGGCTTGGCCGTGACCTCTACTCGCACGAAGTCCAAGTGGTGCGCGGAACCGTCGTCTCGTATACGCCCGGAGACCGGCCATACAAATGGCCGACGGCGACCTCACCCACCTACAGTGTGAAGCTCGACGACGGACGCGTCGTCGATGTGGCGACCGCGGACGCCACGGGCGCACCGGCAGGTAGCCCCATCAACGTCATCGAACTTGCCACTCCGTGGGGTCAGGCGTGGTTCAAACAAGGCAGCCCTTAGAGCTTGCGGAGATAACGACGTGCGGGAAGAAACGCGCAAACGCCTGGATCGGGCGATTTTCATGGAACGCGCGAAGTTCGCCGGCCTGGTGGTTGCGGGCATCGCGCTGATCGCGGGCGTTTTCGGATTTGAGACGCTCGATCTGGAAGTCACGGACAAGCGCGTGCCCGGGTCGGTCGAGGGCATCTCGCCGCTGGTCTCAAAGACCAACGCGGCCGACGGCGTCAACATCGACGTGAAGCTCGACGATGGCCGGCTTGTGAGGGTGGTCGCTCAGAAACAGCATGAGCCCCACGTCGGCGACCGCATCGAGGTGACGGAGCATCACCATGCCACCGGCCGCGTGACGCATACGTTCCGATGAGAGCGAAAGGCCGCACTTTGCGGCTTGCGTTGACGCAGGCGGCCGAGGCGGGATAGAAGCCGCAATCCTTGCCTCAGTGGCGGAACGGTAGACGCGGCAGACTCAAAATCTGCTATCCGCAAGGGTGTGGGGGTTCGAGTCCCTCCTGGGGCACCAATTTTAGTTTGCGCCGACGATATGCGAGCCGCTACTTGCCGGGTCGCTTGCGGCGTGCGGCCTTGCGGGCAAGTTCGTTCACGAGAGCCTTGTTGATGAGCGGCGGACGCCGATCGACGGGCCTCACCGCCGCATCATCAACGTCGACGGCGACCGGATCGCTCGCCGGGAACGTTTGTTTGAGAGCTTCCGTGAGTTCCTTATCCAAAGCTATTTTGCTCTTGGGTTCGTTCATCATCATCGCATCTCCCGGCGACCCGTAGCTCAATTTGTGAAACGCGACCGAATGCGTTTTGTGCCAAATTCTCTTCAAAACGCTCGAATCGCTTCGCGGCGCGGCGGCGCGCCGCATGCGCAACACCTGTTAAGCGTTCGGTCGACCTTCCACAGCCCTTCGATTGCCCCGATACGTTTGCATATGTTAGGCAAAGTCTTGGCCTCAACGGGGTAATCATGCGCAATTGGGCGGCGATACTGACGGCTTGTATAGCTTGCCTCTGTGCGCCTGCGCCCGCGTCCGCCGGTCCTGCACTCCTGTTCGATGCGTCCGACGGTAAAGTCCTCTACGCGGAAGAACCCGACAGCCTCTGGTATCCCGCTTCGCTCACGAAGGTGATGACCGCTTACGTCACATTCGAAGCCATCAAGAATGGCGAACTGAAAATCAACGACATGATCCCCTGTTCGCTGGTTGCGACTTTGCAGCCTCCGAGCAAGGTCGGGTTGAATGTCGGTGCGATGCTCAGCGTCGAACAGGCGCTGAAAGCGATCATCGTCAAGTCTGCCAACGACGTCACGGTTATGCTGGCCGAAGCCGTGGCCGGAAGCGAGCGCGCTTTTGTCGATCGCATGAACGCGACCGCGAAGCGGCTCGGCATGACGCGAACGAATTTCGTCAATACGAACGGGCTGCCGGAGCCCGCTCAGGTAACGACGGCGCGCGACTTGGCTCTGCTGTCGCGCGCAGTGGTCAAAGACTATCCGCAATACGCAAACCTTTGGACCCTGCCCGATATGCGGATCGGGAAGAAGCGACTTGCAAGCCATAACGCGCTGCTCAGGACATATCCGGGCGCAGATGGGCTCAAGACGGGCTTCACGTGCGATTCCGGTTTTAACGTCATCGCGAGCGCTTCGCGCGACGGCCGGCGGCTGATGGCGGTGGTGCTTGGCGAGTCTTCAGGCAATGAACGCGCTGTGCGCGCCGCCAGCCTCTTGGAGCACGGCTTCCTGAACTACGGCTGGAAGCAGCTTTTCAACACCACCACCCTCGATACGCTGCCGGTAGACCAGAGCGCGCGTCCGATCACTTCGGTGCGCGAGTACGTCGTTTCCTGGGACTGCGGCAATCGCAAGCGCAAGAAGACGGTTGCCCAGCGCAACAAGGAACTCAAAGCAAAGGTTACGGCGGTCAAGGCGAAAGCGAAGGCCAAGAACGAGCCTGCGGCGTCGGAGCCAAAAGCCAGTATCGACCCAGAGCCGGCCGAGGACGAAGCGACCTTCATCCCGGCCTACACGGCGTCGCAATTGCCTCTCAAGGGCAGTGTTTCACCGCAAGTGACGATCGAGCCTGACGCGCAATCTCCAAAGGCGACGCTGACCACGCCATAAGGCGCGGGTAGACCTTCCTAGACGATCAGTTCCAGCGGCGCGGAGTCGAGTGGGCAGCCGGGCGGCTCGATGACGTCAGGCGGCAGGATCGGCGCTGCTTCGCTATCACCGTAGGAACCCGCGCCATCTTCGTTTCCACCGGTAGGCGGCGCGCTTTCGTCCGAGCCTTCATCCTGGATCAGCACGGGCGCATAACGCTCCTGTATGAGACGCACCCGCGAGGCGGCAAGCACGCCGTTTGCGGGCATCGCCGTCACCGCGATCAGCAGGGAACACGTCGCCGCAATTGGCCTCAACATCGCACTCTCGCTTGGCCTGAAGCTGCTCGCCGCTAGCGCCCGTTAACGCTCACCTAAGGATCGCTCGGGTGGCAGCCGCCAATGGGCGCCAATCTTGCTTTGGCAAGCTATCAGAACAGGGCTTAACGATTGAGTAGGACTTTACCATGACCGAGACGCGTTCCGGCCTCTGGCATCCGGATTCGGACGCCACACCGACACCGCGCGACGTCCATTTCATGGCCGAGGTGCTGGAGGGGCGGCACGGCACGCTGGCGGCCGAGGTTGCGGACTTCTTCGCCGCCTATCACGGGGAGAAGGGCGACGCTGGGAGGGCCTGGGCCTGGAGCGGGGTTGCGGAACTGGTCAGGAACCGGGAGCGCGAGCGGCTCGAAGCGCGGTGACACGGTGCGCCGTCTGCGGCGGCTCACCTTGAAAACGCGAAAGGCCGGGGAACCCCGGCCTTGTCGGTTTTTCAGTCTCGTTTTGACTGCGGCTACATCGGCGAACCGATGACCAGCGTCCAGAAGGATTTGAATTCCGTTTTGGGGTCTTGGACCAGCGCGACACCCATGTGCTCGGCGTCGGGCATCAGCAGATTCTTGTTGTGGCCCGGGCTATCCTCCCAGCCCTTCATGACTTCCTTGAAGTCAATCTGGCCAGTGCCGACGTTTTCGGCCGTCAGGCGCGCCTTATAGCCGGTGCGCTTGACGCGATCCCAGGGATTGGAGCCGTCTGAGCCGTAATGCGAGGTGCGGTTCCACTTGGCGAGGTC
>CADECN010000207.1 GCA_902825785.1 uncultured Hyphomicrobium sp.
AGCGACACCTTGGCTTGGCCCATGCGCGCGACAAGCGGCCCCAGCACCCAGAAGCTCGCCCGCATACGCGAGACCATCTCATAGGGCGCGGTCGTATCGACGATGTCGCGCGCGGTCAGATGGAAAGTCTCGCCCAAGTGCAGTCCAGCCCCTTGGCGTTTGCCGTCAACCGCAAGGTCGACCCCATGGTTGCGCAGGATACGCACCAGCAGGTTGACGTCGGCGAGGTTAGGCACGTTTTTGAGGGTGAGCCTGTCCTCGGTCAGAAGACTAGCTATCAGCAGAGGCAGCGCGGCATTCTTTGCGCCGGAAATGGGGATGCTCCCCTGCAGGGGCTTGCCACCTGTAATCTTGATCTTGTCCATGCGCGGTCGGGCGTTCCTATCCGGCCGATTGATGTTGTCTGCCGATTCCAGCGCAAGCGCCGGGTTCGGCTGAATAGCGGTTGCCGGCCGCTTGTCGCAAGCGGCAACCCTGCCGCCCACCCGGTTTTTCGCGCCGATGCGGATTAGCGGTCGTCAGAATCGGCCGCGCCCTGTGGCTTATTCGCCGCGTCCGGGATGGACTTGTCCGCAAGTTTCCGGGCCGCGTCCTTCCTGCGCTTCAAGTTGACACGCAGGGTTTGTGCCAGCTTCTCGGCGTTGGGCTTTGCTCCCTTGGCGCGCACCGGCATGCTCGTCTTGTCTGATCTGCGGGGCGGGTCCGACATTTGGCAGGTCCCGGCTGAATTATTTCTCAAAGCCGCGATTTACGGCCCTTTTCCCTATGGCTTTGCAGCTTGCCGGCCGTCAAGCCTTGTGGCAGTGTCCGCCCGCGTTGCTCTTGGCCGCCTGCGCGCATCAAATGCGCTTCTGGGGGCGCGGCCGACCGTAACGCGGATTCCCAACGCTGCCGTAGCTCAGTGGTAGAGCACTCCCTTGGTAAGGGAGAGGTCGAGAGTTCAATCCCCTCCGGCAGCACCACCGTTTTCTTCAGTAGTTCCGTCAAACCGGTGGCAGTCCGTCTAGGCCAGTAACCCAATTCGAACGGCCGCACACTAAGTCGCGTCTTCCGTTGGTGCGCATCGGGTCTGCAGGAACGGCACCGCACCCGTCGTGACCTTGCCTACAATACATACGAAGTCATTATTCCTCGCGCGGTCGTGCGTTCGGACGCGCTCCGCATCCGGCCGTCCGCGTGCTGGATCAACGAGGCGTTCGTTCGAGCGCCCTCTTTCTTGAACGGGGAAACGGAACGGATGGAAGAGATTACGATTGCGCTCGTGCTGCTTTCCGCAGTTGTCGTGAGCGGCATCATTGCGCGCCTGATGGCGCGGCTCTCGCCCGTCGCCGTTCCGCTCCCACTCGTCCAGATTGCACTTGGGGCGGTCATCGCATCGTCCGCGAAATTCAGTGTCGTGCTGGAGCCGCACATCTTCTTCCTGCTGTTCCTGCCGCCGCTTCTCTTCGTCGACGGCTGGCGCATTCCAAAGGAAGGCCTGTTTCGCGACGGGGGTACGATCCTCGAATTGGCGTTCGGGCTCGTGCTCTTTACAGTCGTAGGCGTTGGCTTTTTTATCAATTGGCTCATCCCCGGCATACCGCTCGCCGTCGCTTTCGCCCTCGCCGCCATCCTGTCGCCGACCGATCCGATTGCGGTGACCGCCATCGCCAAGCGCGCCCCCATCCCCAAGCGGCTGATGCACATCCTGGAGGGTGAATCGCTTCTGAACGACGCGTCAGGCCTTGTCTGCATGCAGTTCGCAGTCGCCGCCGCACTCACGGGTGTGTTTCATCCCGGCGCCGCCGTCGTGACATTTTTTCAGTTGGCGATTGGCGGTCTGGCGATTGGCGTCGGAATGACCTGGGCCGTCATCGCTGTAAAAAACTACGTAGCGCTCCGGCTCGGCGAGGAGACCGGTTCACAGATACTCATCAGCCTGCTCATTCCCTTCGGCGCGTACCTACTCGCCGAGCGCTTGCATTGCTCGGGCATTCTGGCGGCCGTCTCCGCCGGCATTACGATGAGCTACGCCGAACGGAGCGGTCAGGCGCGCGCCGTGACGCGCATGCGGCGAACGGCGGTTTGGGATACGGTCCAGTTCACGCTCAACGGCATTATTTTTGTGTTGCTTGGCGAACAGCTTCCCAACATCGCCGCCGGTGCGGCCCGTGTCGTTCAGGAAACCGGCCATCACCAGCCTGCCTGGCTCATTTTCTACGTTCTCGCCATCACTGCCGCGCTCGGGCTGCTGCGCTTCGCTTGGGTCTGGGTGTCGTTCCGCTTCACGCGGTTCAGCATGGATCGCAAGTCGCGCACCGTCCACAAGCCGAGCTGGCGACTGTTGGCGGCGACCTCGCTTGCCGGCGTCCGCGGTGCGATCACACTTGCCGGTGTCTTGACGCTGCCGTTCGTTCTAAGCGACGGAACGCCGTTCCCTGCGCGCGACCTGGCGATCTTCCTGGCGGCAGGCGTGATCATCACGTCCATGATCGTCGCCAGCATTGGCCTGCCTCTGCTCCTGCATCGCATCGAGCTTCCGCCAGAACCGCATGGCGAGCGCCAGGAGCGCAGAGCGCGACTGTCAGCGGCGGAAGCAGCGATCAAGGCCATCGAGGAGCGCCAGCACAACTTGGGCGAAGGGAAGCCAGATGCCGACCTGTACGCCGAGGCCGCCGCCCGCATCATGGAAGGCTACCGCCATCGCATCGAAGGCAAGATGAAGACCGGCGTCGATGCCGAGCACTTGCGCAAGGTCGAGGAGATTGAACGGCAGCTGATCCTTGCCGGCGTCGAAGCCGAGCGCAACGAGTATTACCGGCTCGGCCGTATCGGCCACCTGTCGGACGATATCGCACGCAAGCTCGTCCGCGAAGCCGACCTGGTCGACGCGAGGTATGCGAACGCCTGACCCAAGTCGCAGACGGAACGGCCATCAAGCAGAGCGGCAATCGACCCGCAGTGAGGCCCGCAATCGGGATCGGAGGCGTTCCTCGACTGCGGGCGTCCCGTTGCATGTCGCTTACGTAGTGTCCTCGATGACCGGTCGAGGCTCAAACGGAACTCACCGCCAGCTGCCCTTGTATCGGCCGGCCGAAATCGTATCGGTGAGGTTCTCGTAGGAGTACGTGCCGCCGCCAGAAGCTTTCTCGTACTTGCCGGTGCCACCCGTGACCTTGTATGGCCATTCTTTGGAAGCGGAACTCTCCTCCCAGGTCAGGAAAACCTTGTCGCCGCCCGGGAAGGTTGCGGTGCAGCCGCCGCTGCCTTTCCAGGTCTTGTCCGGCATATATTCGTACTTGCCAGCGCAGTCTTCTATCGCCTTCGGGGAGTTGGCATCGTCCGGTTGCTTCACGCAGCGGCCGGCGTAGTCGACGAGCTTGTGGCCCTTCTCCGGTTCCGTTTCGTTCCATTTGTCGTTCACACAGAAGATCGCACCAACCTCCGCGGAACCGACCTCGGCACGCGTCGCATCGACGGCGACAATTGAAAATACGACCGCAGTGGCCGCAAGAACCGTTCTCAGCGTCATGACAAAATTCCCTTTGAATAATCGGCGAAAATTTTTTGGCTTACAACGCGGCCTGACGTGATGTCGCCTTCGGCTCCCGCGAACCTCCAGCGTCGAAGACCACGCCAGACCGCCACCAAACCGTGGCAAAACGGAATGCCCGGTCGTAGTATGTAACGGTTGCTGACCGCCTCCTGGATGGCGGTAGAAGTTTGTTTTGCATTGGTAATTCTTGTTGTCATGAATGAAGCGCCTCTCTTGAGCGCGGAACAGCAAACCGCGGTGCGCGATCAGCTCGCGCGAATTGTTGGCAGCGAAGCGTTTGCGCCGTCACAGCGACGGCAGCGCTTTCTGGAGTATATCGTCGGCGAGGTGCTGGCCGGACGCGGCGGTCGGCTGAAGGGCTACAGCATCGCAACGGAAGTCTTCGGACGCAGCGGCGAGTTCGATCCCAACATCGACCCTGTCGTCCGTGTCGAAGCGGGCCGCCTACGCGACAAGCTGCGCGAGTACTACGAGAACGAGGGCCGGGCCGACGCCATTCGCATCGACCTGCCGAAAGGCTCCTACGCGCCGCGCATAGTGTTCCGGAATTCCGAAGCATCGGAACATAGCCGGACCACGAATACCCTGCCACCCGACACGGCCCCGATCACGGCATCGGAAACTCCGGCGGAGCAAGGCCTAACATCGGCCGAACATGCCGCGCCCAACGATATACTCCGCAAGCTGCTCGCGAAGCCCCGTGCCCAGGCCTACTTGGCCGTCGCGCTGACCCTGATCACGGCTCTCGGCATTGGCCTTTGGAAGGCGCTCCCGCCCAATTCATACCCGCCGCTCCCGGAAAAGGCCTCCATTGCCGTTTTGCCGTTCGCCAATATCGGCAACGACGCTCAATGGCAGCGGCTCGCCACTGGGCTGGCGCAGGACATCGTGACCGATCTTTCGCAATCGAAGGATCTGTTCGTGGTTGCACGACAATCCACCGAAGCCTACCGCGATACCAAGACCGACCTGCGGGAGATCGGGCGCCAGCTCGGCGTTCATTACATCCTGGAAGGCAGCGTCCAGCCGTCCGACGCAAATGTCCGCGTGACGACCCAGCTCGTCGACACCAGATCGGGCGGCACCGTCTGGTCGACCAAGTACGACCGCCCGGCGACCGAGCTGTTTCACGTTCAGGGCGACGTCACCGAAAAGATCGTCGCAACGCTGACGGGTTACCAGGGCGCGGTCGCGCAGGCCGAGCGCGCCCTCATCCGTCGCAAGCCGCCGCGCAGCCTGACGGCCTACGAGTACTATCAGCTCGGTCTTGAAACCAAACACGGCGGCGCGAGTGGCGCGATTTCAAAGGCCGGTCTGGAACAAGCCGAGGGACTTTTCAAGAAAGCGCTCGCAATCGACCCGCAGCTTGCGCGCGCCTATGTCGGCCTCGCGTATATTTACGAGTACCGCATTGATCTTGGCATAGACGACGCGCAGCAAAACATCTCCAAGCACTCGGAGCTTGCGCGCCGCGCCGTAAGCCTCGACCCGAACGACGGCGAAGCGCAGCTCGTGCTTGGACACGCATTCGTCTATCAGGGACTTGCCGATCAGGCCTTGGACCAGTTCGCGAAGGCAGAAGCGCTGGCGCCCAGCAATGCCGACGTCCTCATCCTGATTGCGTGGTATCTGCCGCAGCTTAACCAGACGCAGAAAGCCGTCGAACTGGCCGACCGCGCGATCCGCCTCAACCCGAATTACCCTGCCTGGTACAATCAGGGTTTACGTCTCGTGTATTACTTCGGCGGCAAATTCGAAAAGTCACTGAAGTACGCAAAGCTGGTGAACGATCCCCTCGCCTTCGACTACGCCTACCTTGCCGCGGCCAATGCCGTGCTGAACAACCTCACCGCTGCCAAGGCGGCGGCCGCGCAAGTGGTACACATCGACCCGGAATGGACGGTCGAAATGTACTTGAGCGGCAACGGAGGGATGCCGGACGACGTCGGGCGGCTGCTGACCGAAGCGGCGGAGAAAGCCGGCGTTGCCGCGTGCATCCCGTCAGCCAGACTTGCGGTGACGGCTGGTGTAATCACCGCCAAGTGGTGCGACGAGAAGAGGGCGGCGCAGCGCGCAGCCGCTCAACAGACGATCGCGCCACCCATCCCGTGACAGGCTTTAAGCCGGTGCAGCAGCGACATCGAGCTTTGGAGCCGGCGGCGACCCGGCCGCCCCTGCCGTTTCCTCCGGCGGCC
>CADECN010000208.1 GCA_902825785.1 uncultured Hyphomicrobium sp.
GAGCGGCAGTCGGAGGCTATGCCAAAAAAAAAAGGCTGAACATGGGTGCGGGCGCTGGTACCGCCTCCAGTCGCGGCTCTCCTCCGAGTACGCTGACACGAGCGAGACGCTACACGTTCCTCGAACCGTCGCGCGGGAACGATTGGGCTCGAAGACCGCTTCCGATGGTGACAACGGACCGCGCCGGCCTCCTATTCCCGCTGAGACAGTCGTTCGGTGCTTTTTTGGCTCAGATTTGTGGATAACCCTTCAATTCGCCGATTGGACGGCCTCAGACGGGCATGAGGTCCATGATCCGATCGACGGCGAGGGTGGGTAGAAGAGTACCGGTCGCAACCGCGGCCTCGATGCCGGGCAATTCGACAGCGACCCGAGAGTTGGTGCGGAGGGCGCCCATCAGGCGCTCCTCGAGCATATCGCGCATCCAGGCAACGGCCTGTGTCCGGCGCCGATGTTCGAACTCGCCGGTCGATTGCATCAGCTTTCTATGCTCGACGACTTTGTTCCACAACTCGGAGAGGCCGCGGTTGTCGCGCCCCGACACGGTCAACACCGGCGGAAACCAGGTGGCACCGTGAGGTGTGAATATCTGGAGGGCGCCGCGATACTCGTTGGCCGCGCTTTCGGCTCGCTTGATGTTATCGCCATCCGCCTTGTTGATCGCGATCATATCGGCGAGCTCGATGATGCCCTTCTTGATCCCTTGAAGGTCATCGCCGCCGCCGGCAAGGAGCAGCACCAGGAAAAAGTCGACCATATCGGAGACGGCGACCTCGCTCTGTCCGACGCCGACCGTCTCGACGATGATGACGTCGAAGCCTGCCGCTTCGACGAGCACCATCGTCTCGCGCGTTCTGCGCGTCACGCCACCTAGTGTGCCTGATGAAGGAGAGGGCCGAATGAAGGCGTTTCGCTCCTGCGAGAGGCTGTTCATACGCGTCTTGTCGCCAAGGATCGAGCCGCCCGTTCGCTTAGAGGTAGGGTCGATTGCGAGCACGGCGACCTGCCGTCCCTCCGCGATCAGGTTCATGCCGAGCTGGTCGATCGTCGTCGATTTGCCGACACCGGGGACGCCGGTAATTCCAAGGCGCATGGCTTTTCCGGTTATGGGCAGCAATTCCTGCAGAACGGCCTGGGCTATTCGTGCGTGGTCGGGATTGGCGCTCTCGACGAGCGTGATGGCGCGCGCGAGCAGGGCGCGGTCGCCGGCCGGGATGCCGACGACGTAATCGGCTACGGGAATACGATGTGCGGGAAGGGCGGCTGAAGCCATCGTCGGCGGTCATTTCCATATCTTCGGGATGGGCGACCATGGGGAGGATTTATGCGTGCCGCAAGCCGGGATTTCGCCGCTCTTTCGAGGTCAGTTCGGCTGATTGCCCGGGTTGGTGCGTACTCCTAGACTGCGCATCGAAGCATTGGCCGGGACATGGGGAGGATTTTGTTATGTTGCGGTCCACTATGCGTTTTTTGCCAAAGAGGGTTTTTGGCGCGTTGCTTGTCGCGCCTGTGGCGGCCTCGCTGCTGGTATCTGGATGCGGGGAAGCGCCGAAGCTTCCAACTTCATCAGAAACCGCAAGTAAACCTAGTGCACCCGACGACCCCGTGACGGGCGAAGAGTTGCGCCGCGCGGTCGAGAAAAAGACCGCCGCGGCGGAGGAGGCGGTCGAGCAAGAAACCGAGAGCCGAGGAATCGCTGAGCGAGACGCGGCCGAGTTGGGTCGCGTTGACGAAGACCAGCGCACGAGGGGTGCTCCGCTCGACTCTGGTGCGGCCGAAATTGCGGGGGCTCCACCTGTACCGGTGTCGGCCTCACCACCAGAAGGCGAAGTCTATAGTGGCCCGCTGGGTGGGGCGCCGGCCGAGACAGCCGCTGCGGAGGTGGCGCCACCACCGCCTCCTCCTGCAGCCGCGCCTTCGCCCGGCAGCTCTGCACCGAGCGACCGTGCAAGCAGGGGCCTCGAACCTGCCGAACCGGATGGGCGAGCGGGTGCGGCGCCTTCGGCTGCGGCACCGGCTCCTGGTCTTGGCGGTACCGCCGCTCAAGAGCCGTTCGACGTCGTGCCCGTCTTCTTCGGCACGGATCGAGCGGTCGCGGCCGATCCGAAGCGACTGCAGTACGGGTCGGAACGCGGACACAAGCTCCAACTCGGACGAGCTCTGGTGACCGTGCCGAGCAGTCACAAGGTGCCGCATATCGAGCGGCCGTGGGTTATCGAGATTCCGTACTTCAAGTACAAAATCTACGAAGAGAAAGAAGACCCCAACAAGCACTTCACGCTTCAGGAAATATCGGCGCTGACGAAGGATCAGCTACTGGGCTTGGTGAAGGAAAGACTTGCGGCGTCGCAGACTTTTAAGGACCACGCGTTCATTTTTGTTCACGGCTTCAACACGTCATTCGATGCCGCTCTCTATCGTACGGCGCAGATCGCCTACGATCTCAAATTCGACGGCGCGCCGTTTGTCTACAGCTGGCCTTCGGGCGGTAAGGTCGCGAGCTATACCTACGATCGGGGCAGTGCCGAACAGGCCGAGCCTCACCTCGCCGAGTTCATAAATATGGTCGTCAAGGAGAGCGGGGCGAAGTCGATCAGCCTCATCGCGCATTCGATGGGCAATGAGGTTCTGCTGCGTGTGCTGGAGCGAATGCGGCCTTCGGTGCCGGAGGATATTGTCATCAGTCAGGTGATCCTGGCGGCACCAGATGTCGATCGCGACAAGTTTGGCAACATTGCGCGCGAGATCGTAAACTTCGCAAAGGGCGTGACGCTTTATGCGGCGTCGAACGACAGAGCGCTGGGCTATTCGGCGCGGTTCTGGGGTGGTGTGCCGCGCGCAGGCGATGTGCCGGCGACTGGGCCTCTTATCGTTCCGGGCGTGGATACAATCGATGTGACTTCGGTTTCGACCGATAGCCTCGGACTCAACCATTCCGGCTATGCGGAGAACCCTGCGCTGCTCGACGATATCAAAGCGCTCATACAGGCGGGCGTTCGCCCTCCAGACAAGAGGATCGACAAAATACTAAAGGTCGATTCCGACAGCGGCGTGTTCTGGCGCTTCAAGCCTGGGATGTAGGGATCAACGGTAAACGCTTTCTCAACGACTGGTTCATAATCTACCGTCGTCGTTCACGGACCGGCGGGTAGAAGATGGCACGGCAAAATGGGCTTTTGATCGCTGCAACCGGAATTGCCGCTTGCACGGTGGTGCTGGGGCTCGCGCCGGCAGGAGCGGCTGAGGGTTTCGTGTGCGGTCCGGATCGCATCGTCTACGTCGAGGCGCATGAGCTTGAAGAGAAGAAGCGCACCGATCCGTGCGTTGCGGCGTTCTTCGGCCTGACGGTCGAGACGCCTGTTGCGCCGACGCCTGCAGCGTCAGTTGCGAAACCTGCCGCTACGTCGACATCTTCACGTGCTCCCGCGACGCCTAAGCCCGCTGCGGCTCAGCCAGTTCGAAAGCTACCGGAGCAGCCGGCGCGAAACGAAGCGCCTGTTCAAGCGCCGGTCGTCAAGGCGACGGTATCGTTGAAGCCACTATCCGGCGAACTGGTCCAGCGTGCTGGCAAGCCGCGCATCGGCGAGCAGGCCGCGCTCGCCCTCCCAGCAACGACGTCACCGGGGACGGACTACCGAAGAGTACGCGTCATCAATGCCCAGAGCGCGGACACGGCTTGGTTCCATCACGACCGTTAAGCGCAACGCGACCTTGGCATAATAGCGCGCCGTCAGGCGCTTTTCCTAACGAACCGTTTACCGGCCGAGCGCATATTCGTTGCTAATTTGTTGCGTGAGGACTTTGTCATGCGTTGCCGGCGCGTTGTGTCTGCGGTGTCCGCAATATCGTGCGGAAGTGCCGTCCTATTGGCGGTTTCACCTGCGCTAGCGGAAAGCAGGCAAGCGCCGCATCAGCAGCAGAAAATTCTGCATACAATTCCCGAAGATGGAGCGGACGCGGAGTTGGTTGCGCCTGACGAACTGGTGCGTTCGCTCATGACGTCGCGGCCGCAGGAGGACCTCGTCATTTGTGTCGGCGGCTGTTCCTCCGATCACGATCGCGTCGTTTACGCTCAGCCCGCGCTCCCTGCGCCGCCGGTCGTAGCCGCGCCAGCTGCGTCGTCAGAACCACAGGGATCGATGTTGCCGACCGCCGTGCCGCCTTCGGAGGCGCCGGCCGTGACCGCGGAACCAACTCCGGTCGAACCAGAGCCCGCGCAGCCGTCACCTGCCTCGGACCGCACGTCGGCGGCGCCTGGTGTAAGCGATGGCGTTTCGCTGCCGTCATTGCCGGAGGGCGCACCTGAGGACGGCGGCGCGGAACCGCCCCAATCGGTTGACGACGGACCGCCTGCCACGGAATAGCCTTTACTTCGCCGCCGCAAGAGCCTGGTCCGGTCAACGCTTGGCGGATCGTCCTGCGGGCTCGTGCCTCGTAACAGAATTCGTCGAGGCATGGCGACGGATTGCAATTAATGGCGCGTTCATCACCTCAGACGGCCACTACGAGGCGTCCAAATCGCTTCCCCCCAATCCTTGTGGCCGCAGAGGAGACATTTCATGATGAAACTTTCGCGTACCGCATGGATCGCGATTGCAGCCGTCGCCGCGGTTCCAACCTCGTTCGCCATCGCAAAGACGATGGACGGCAAGGGCTGGGGCCGGTCGTCGCCGGAGACACGCGCGCGTCTGGACGAGGGTCGCATTGCCATGGCGAAGGCGGCACTCAAGCTGACGCCGGATCAGGAGAAGCTATTTGCTCCAGTCGAAGAGCAGGTTCGCGCCTCCTTCAAGTCACGCGAAGAGAAGCGGGCTGAGCGTGACAAGCTTCGCGAACAGCGCCGCGCCGAACGCGGCGACGGCGAGAAAAAGGCTGAGCGCGGTGCTGACCGCAAGCGCGCTGATCTTGCCGAACGCTTCGAGAAGATGAGCGAACGCATGTCCGAGCGGGCCGACCGCATGAAGGCGTTTTCTGGCGCGTTCAAGCCGTTCTACGCTTCGCTTTCGGACGAGCAGAAGGACGTGTTGCGTCCGTTGATCCGCGATCTCGCACCTGGATTTGCACGTGGCGGTAAGCGCTGGGCGCATGGTGGCGGTTGGGGTCCGGGTGGCCGCGAACATGGCGACCATCGCCGTTGGCGCGGTAACGACGAGGGCCCACGCGGTCAGATGGACGAAGGTCCGGGTCCGCGCGATGCGTCGGCAGAGCCGCCTGCGCCGCAGGAGAGTGGCGACCGGCAGTAATCCACGCCGTCGGACGTCCACTTCCAAGCAACGAAAATGGCCGCAGATCCTGTCTGCGGCCATTTTTCGTTCTCGGTCTTTATCGAAACAACTCGCGCCTAGTCGGCCGATTTGCCAGTGGGCGGAGCGAAACCTTTGGCACCCCCGCCGCGCTGGCGCAGAAACTTTGGCGGCTGCTGGCCATTCCAAGACGCATCTTTGCCGCGATCTCTGCGGCCATGATCGCGTCGAGGTTCAGCTTCAGATCGCGAACCTTCTGCGTGTGCGTTCGAGTGACGTTTGCGCTGACTGTCCGTCTGCTTGTGCGCAGGCTGACCGCGCCAGTTGCCTTCATGGCGACTGGCGTTTTGCGCGTTCGCATCCCGGCCGGGGCGCGCGTCGCGTCTTGCGCTGCTGTCTGCAGCATTGCCACGCGCGGGTTTGGCTTGCTGGTTCGATGCCCGCTCTGTGGGGCGATCGCTATTGTTATGCTGGGCTT
>CADECN010000209.1 GCA_902825785.1 uncultured Hyphomicrobium sp.
AAAAACAAATTGGCCTCAACCGCCGAAACAGTGGGCTCTTGCCGATCGAATACCGGTCAAGCACGCGGGCGGCAACCACACTGCGTGCGAATGGGATCAACGAGGGGCGCCTCCCGCGTCTCACGAAAACAAAAGGAGAGAAACCATGAAAACCCTGCTTCTCGCGGCTATCGCAGTCGCTATGTCGTCATCCCTCGCGCTCGCCGCGTCTGATTCAGATGTGAGCTCGAAGGTTATGAAAGACCATCCTGGCACGACCGCAGGCAACACCACGAACCCCACCGCCAAGCCCGATTCCGGCAGCCTGTCGGAAAAGCAGATGCAGAACCAGCCGGGCGTCAACAGCGACACCAACGGCAAGACCGCGACGCCGAACGCCAAGCCGTCCGATGGTTCGATCTCGAGCAAGGTCATGGATGACACACCCGGCGCCCACAAGTAAGACCCGGTAAAATTGAGTGTCACGGCGGCGAGAGATCCGGACTCTCGACGCCCGAAACTCCCGGACCTTGAGAGCGCTCGAACCGATCGCCATATGACCTCGATCAGTTTTGCTCCTTCGGTCGAACCAACATGGCCTTTAATATTCGGCACCTCTCAGCAGCGCCTCAGCGCGCATCCGATCCTTCTGGCTCCAGCGACGGCGGATTTGGCCCAGATGCTCCGCTGCTCGACGCCTACAGCCGCGCCGTCGTCGATGTCGTCGACGCGGTATCGCCTGCGGTCGTGCACGTTCAGGTCCAGGGTGCGAAGGGCGGTCGCGGCGACGGCATGGGAAGTGGCGTCATAATCTCACCGGACGGCCTGGTGCTCACCAACCATCATGTGGCGAGCGGCGCCAACAGTATCATGCTGACGCTCAATGACGGCACGCAGTTCGGTGCCCGCGCCATCGGTCATGATCCCGATACCGATATTGCGGTTCTGCGTGCCGAAACGAGCGAGCGATTGAAGTTTGCGACCCTCGCAAACTCGTCCGCGCTGCGGCCCGGCCAGATTGCGATCGCCATCGGCAATCCACTCGGGTTTCAGTCGAGCGTAACGGCCGGGATCATCAGCGCCGTAGGACGATCCTTGCGTGCCCAGAACGGGCGCCTGATTGACGACGTCATCCAGACGGACGCCGCCCTCAATCCCGGTAATTCCGGCGGACCGTTGGTCAACTCGTCCGGCCGCGTCATTGGCATCAACACCGCGACCATCATTGGCGCCCAAGGCCTTTGCTTTGCCGTGGCGGCGAATACCGCAGAATACGTCCTGACGCAGATCCTGTCGCACGGCCGCGTGCGGCGCGGCCTGATCGGCGTCGCGGGCGAGCGCGTACTGCTCGCGCAGCGCGCACGCCACACCTTCGGCTTGAAGCAAGCAAGTGCGGTTGGCGTCCGCTCCGTCGCGCCGGGCGGACCCGCGCAGGCCGCCGGCATCAAGGACGGCGACGTACTTGTCTCTGTCGACGGCCACGATATCGCCGGCGTCGACGATATATCCCGCGTCCTGGACGCCGGGCGGATATCGAAATCCGTGTCGGTTAGGCTACTGCGCGACGGCGAGTTGCTCACCGTTGAGGTCATCCCAAACGAGCGCTGAGGGGTGGTCTGCTGCTTTTTTGCGCAGTGCTGCGCTCGTTTGGGAGCGGTGAAAAGCGCCCCAAGTCAAATCTAGCCGAACCAGCTGCCCGAGAATGGCGTTTACGTGAGTGCCGCAGCGTGCCCTTAGGGCAAAGCTCATTGCCGCCGGGCGCGTCTTAGAGATATTGGATCCACGGCACAGCATGCGGCGGTGTCTATGGAACTAGACGCCGTCGGTATTGTTACACGGGGCGCAATTTACTAGAACACAGGCTAGTTTGCTGGCGCGCTGCAACAAAAAGCGGCCGGCAACTTCGTGCGGGAGCTGCATTTAGACGTATGCTTTTGAGCGAGGAGTCCGCCCTAGCGATACTGTCGGCAGCGCACTCTGCATGGAGTCGCGGCGACGTGGACGGCGTTCTCCGATGGTACGCCGACAATGCAGTCTACAGCTGTAACGGCGGCGGCCCGGAAGGCACGCCTCTCATCCTCCACGGCCGCGATCAGATGCGCGCGTTTCTCGCGCCCGTCGCTGAGGTCGCTGAGAGCATGTCGGTTATCGAGAGATACGCCTTTGCCGATAACGTTCTGCGCACGATGTGCCGCTGCTTCATTCGCCACCGCATGAGCGGGCTGACACTCACCGGAACGTACCGCCAGGTCGCGACATTCAGCGGAGCAAATATCGTCAAACTTGAAGAGTTTCACGACGCGGCGCGCATGGCTGCCTTCTGGCGCCTCGTGCAACAGACGGTCGAGCAGGCGGCCGAAGGGTAAGGCGCCGAAAGCGGACAAGCCAAATCGAGCTTGTAAGACTAGACTGAAGCCATCCTAAAACCCGCTTAGCAATCCAAGGTAACCGCTATGGCCGACGACCTGAGATTGGAAGAGATTGAGCAGCGCATCGCGATCATTCGCGATAACCTGCGCCAGCTCGTCGAGCAAGCGGCGGGCTATTCGGGGGCCGCCGACGAGGACCGGACCGCCGATCGCATCGCCGAGCAGGAAGCGCAATTGGAAGCGCTGCTAAAAGAGCGCGAAGCACTTCGGCGCTAAGCTGAAAACACAAGACGGTCCGCGATCGCGTCCAAGCGGCCACCACAAAACGCATCGACTCATGGACAGCTCGCCGTCAGTGGCCGCGCCAAGCGCATAATTTGTGCGTCACAACGCAAATATTGTGCAGTGCAAAATTCGGTTGCGGCGCCGCAAAATCAGGTGATACCTTTTCGCTGCTCGCGCGTTACCGTCGCGGGCATCACAAGGGCGGGCCATAGATGAGGGGCAGCGCAAAGGTCGGACGCGGAATCGCAGCGCTGACGCTTTGCTTCGCGCTGCTCACTATGCCAGCCCCGGCCGAACGCGCTTTCTCCAACCTGCAGAACCTCTTGCGTTCGAGCGACCTGATCGTGCTGGGCGATGTTCGGCACGGGGTTGCGGAACGGGTGGGCTTTTTCTCGTCGGAAAACTTCTTTGCGTCGCTGGCGCGGGCAGGCGTGCGTCACGTCGCAATTGAAATGCCCCGTGTCCTTGGCCGGCAGGCCATGACCGTCGACACCGAAGCTGACGTTGAGGCGCTGGCCGGTGACATCATCCGCGCCGGCCGCTGGCGCTTTACCGACCCCGACCACCCGAATGACGACGGCAACGCGATCCAGAAAACGGTCGCGACCGGCCTTGGCCGCCAGGTCCTCTACGCCAAGCGCTTTGGCATCCAGCCGATCTTCTACGACTTCAACAACCCGCTCGGCGGCTTTGCAAGCTTCAACGACCCGGTTTACCGGTGTCTCGCCGCGCTCAGCTCCATTACGCTTGTCCGTTACGCCTTGGACGCGCGCGTAACCAAGGAAGCGCGCGATGCCGCCATCATCCGCGAGCGATTCAGCCACGACGACGAACTGGCCGCCTACATCGAGACACGCGTCAAAGAGGCGGGCGGCGGCAAGCTTGTGGTGATACCGGGATACGCCCACGCGGTAATGCCGGGGGGCCTGACGGAGCGGCTCGAAAATCGTCTCAATCGCCGCGCCGCCGTCGTGGCCGTTTTTAAAGATGCCGCCGAGAACGGTCGCTTCACCAACTTCCTGTGGGAGCAGGCGGCGCTTCTACAGGTCGACCTCTCGCGCCCACCGCACTTCTATTACAACATCGCGGACGACACGCTGCGCGCCGAAACCACACCGGGTCGCTTCGCCGGCATCGACGGCGCTCGCAACCGCCAGATGCCGTCCATCTGCTTTCAGTGGGCGCACTTCGATTTGCGCGCCGTGCACTGAGGCTCAGTCGTTGATGCCGAGAAGTTCGACGTCGAACATAAGGGTCGCGTTCGGCGGAATGACGCCACCGGCGCCGCGAGCGCCGTATCCAAGCTGCGGCGGAATGATCAGCGTGCGCTTGCCGCCGACCTTCATGGTCGCAACGCCTTCATCCCAGCCCTTGATGACGTGACCGACGCCAAGCTGAAACTCGAAAGGCTGCCCGCGGTCGACGGAAGAGTCGAACTTTGCACCCTTCTTGCCGTCGTTATAGAGCCAGCCTGTATAGTGCATGACGCACGTCTGTCCGGTCTTTGGCTGCGCGCCCGTGCCGGCGAGCGTGTCCGTGTATTGCAGTCCTGATGCCGTCGTCGTCATGCCGCCACCTTCATTCTGAGCGAGCGCCGCCCCGCGCGGCAAGGCCGCCAGGAGCAACGCGACCGCAAGCGTAAAGCCAAAGTATCGGCCCCAATTGCGGAAAGTCGTCGCGCTCATGGTTCTGCCTTTCGCTCTTGCCTGACAATGGCGCGCGCAATAGCACCCGCTCCGTCCGTTGGCCAGACGTCTCCGGTTGAGCTTTCCAGGCAGATCAAAGAAAAAACCGGCTGGAACGGGCCGCCCGGGAGGACGGCCCGACATGATCTAGCGGAACACCACGTCCACCGACGGCTGGCTCAGCGCCTTTTCCTCTTTTGGAGGGAGAGGTTGCGGGTTGAGGGTCGGTGCGGCGCTCGCTGCCGATGCAAAAAGAAAGAGTGGGAACAGTACGATTGAGATGTGTTTGCGTGACATAACGAAAGTCTCCAGCACCGATTGAACGTCAATGCGGGGACGCTAGCAGGCGGCCGATGAACACGGCCTGCATGGCGCGGAAGATCGTTCGGCACATGGAGCGCAAAACCGGAAAAAACCGGAATGTTGCGTTCGGCTGCCGAACGGGTCGCCGTCGGCCGATGCTTCACCCACCCATCAAGCCGGGCATCCAGCTTTCGTGCGCCGCACGAAGCTCCGACAGCGCGAGCGCGCGTTCGCCTTTGAGGCTGATCGTTTCCCCGCCGATGCCGTCAGCGCTGAGCGTACGCCCGACGATGCGCGCCGGCAGTTCCAGCAAGCGCGCGCGTTCGAGAACTTCCTCGGCCTTCGCGGGCGCGACTTCGAGCACATAGCGGCCCTGATCCTCGCCGAACCAGATCGCGTGTGCCGGCAGCTTGCCCTCGTAGGGGAACAGTTCGACCCCGACACCCCCCGCGTCGCGTGTGCCGCCGTGTTTGCCGCCAGCGAGCGCCATTTCCGCGATTGCCACCAGAAGTCCGCCGTCCGCGCAGTCGTGGACGGCAAAGACGCGGCCTTCGCGGATGAGCGTACGAACGAGGCGACCTGCCTTTATCTCTGCCTCAAGGTCGACCGGCGGCGGCGCGCCCTCAAGCTTTCCGGTTGCAAACTCTTGATAGAGCGATTGTCCGAGATGACCGGCTTCGGCGCCGATCACGATCAGCATGTTGCCATCGCCCTTGAGACGAATGTCGGCGGTCTTTGATGTATCGGGAACGAGGCCCACGCCGCCGATCGCCGGCGTGGGCGGGATGCCGACGCCGTTCGTCTCGTTGTAAAGGGACACGTTGCCGGAAACGACCGGATAGTCGAGCGCGCGGCACGCTTCGCCCATGCCGCGCACGCTCGCCACAAACTGCCCCATAATCTCGGGCCGCTCTGGGTTCGCGAAATTCATGTTGTCGGTTATCGCGAGCGGATCGGCGCCGACCGCGACGAGGTTGCGCCACGTTTCGACAACCGCCTGCTTGGTGCCTTCCTCGGGATCGGCGGCGACATAACGGGGCGTCACATCGCAGGCAACCGCGATGCCTTTCTTGGTGCCATGTACGCGCACG
>CADECN010000210.1:0-3254 GCA_902825785.1 uncultured Hyphomicrobium sp.
GAAGATATTGCCCGCGCCATGGTTGCACCCGGCAAGGGTATCCTTGCGGCGGACGAGAGCTCCGGCACCATCAAGAAGCGTTTTGACAAAATCAATCTGGTGTCGACCGAGGACGCACGGCGCGACTATCGCGAAATGCTGTTCCGCTCCACGGATGCGATGAAGCACTGTGTATCTGGCGTCATCCTGTACGACGAGACGATCCGGCAGAAAGCGAAGGATGGCACAACGCTTGTCGACGTCATCAGGGGCTCAGGATCCATACCCGGCATCAAGGTCGATACCGGTGCCAAACCGCTGGCCGGCCCGACCGCAAAGGTCGAAACGGTAACCGAGGGTTTGGACGGCCTGCGCGAGCGGTTGGCCGATTACTACAAATTGGGCGCGCGCTTCGCGAAATGGCGTGGGGTCATTGCGATCGCCGACGGCTGCCCGACCTGGAACTGCATTAAGGCAAACAGCCACGGGCTCGCGCGCTACGCTGCGCTATGCCAGGAAGCCGGGATCGTACCGATTGTCGAGCCGGAAATCCTGATGGATGGCGAGCACTCCACCCACGACATCGACGAATGCTACCGCGTAACAGAGTGGACGCTGCGCTCGGTCTTTCGCGAGCTTTACGACGCCCGCGTCAACCTCGAGGGCATGGTGCTAAAGCCGAATATGATCATTGCCGGCCAGAAATCTCCCAAGCAGGCGACCGCGTCCGAAGTCGCCGAGAAGACGGTGAAGTGCCTAAAATCCACGGTGCCTTCATCTGTGGCGGGCATCGCATTCCTTTCGGGCGGACAGTCCGACGAGGCCGCAACGGAACATCTATCCCTCATGAACGCGCTCGGCGGTCTGCCCTGGCCGCTTACGTTCTCCTACGGCCGGGCGCTGCAGGCCGCAGCGCTTTCGGCGTGGGGCGGAAAACCGGAAAACGTCGCGGCAGGTCAACGCGCTTTTACGCACCGCGCCAGGATGAACGGGCTCGCCGCCGTCGGAAAGTGGGAAGCGAAGATCGAAAAGGCGGCCTAGGGCGGGCTGGCATTATTATCGGCAAGCAAAAAGGCGGGCCTGGGCCCGCCTTTTTCGTTTCAATTGCGATGCGGCCCACGCAACGCTCGTTAGTTGAACAACAGGCCGGAGAGCGCGTTGCTAATGATGTCGCCCGCCTCGTCGCCGCTACCAGATTTCTTGCGCGCCTGCTTGCCCTTCTTGCGCGACTGCTGCGCCACCGGCTCGGCGTAGGGGTCGCTCACGATGGTCGCATCGTCGGCCACGACTTCGTTGGAATGATCGGGCGGCGTATAGCGGACCGGACGTCCGGCGAGCGCGCTCAGGACGCGTGCGTCATGTCCATAGATATCGTTGTAGGTTTTGATGGTTCCGTCAGCGTTCGGTCGGGCCGTGAAGTAGGTCAAATACACGGGTATAGGTTTGTCGAGAAGCACCTCACCCCCACTGCGGAAGCGACCGCTGACTTGATCCTCATCCCAGGACTTGTCTTGTTCCAACAGGACGCTGGCGAGTTTCTCTGGGTTCTGGACGCGGATGCAGCCGTGACTAAGCGCCCGGCGCGACTGAGCAAACAGCGAGCGTTCCGAGGTGTCGTGCATGTAAACGTCATGTCGGTTGGGAAACATGAACTTTACGCGCCCGAGCGGATTTTTGGCTCCTGGCGGCTGGACGAAAGAGTAGCGCCTAATGTCGACGTTATTCCAATTGATAGAGTCCGGATCGACAGGACGGCCGTTTAGACTCGGCTTCAGGCCGTAGGCGGCGAGCACGCGACCGCCGCCACTCGATCCGCCAAAGAGCGCGCCAAAGAAATCGTCGCTTCCCGACGCGCGTTTCAAGCGCGGGAGCAGTTCTTTGACCTTGATGCCATCCGGCATTCCCCATTCCGGATTGAAGACGATTTTCTCCATGCTGTCGGTCAGCATGGGCGTTGGCCAGGTCGGGAGGCCGACGATAATCCGCTCCTCAAAGATGGGAGCATCATCCTTCATCACGCGACCGATGTATTCGGGAACGTTGTTCCAGACATATAGGTTGCCCATGTCCGCCGGCAGCCAGCGCCAGCGTTCCATGTTGACGATCAGGTTGTCGATCGTGCCGTTTCGATCAGCGGGCTTTTCCTGGTCGCCGTCCCGGTTGAGCGCTCGGCGCGTGCTGCGGTTCAGCGTTCCAGTGGCCTTGAGGCCCTTGGTCGACTGAAATTCGCTAACTGCCTCTGCCAGCACGTCGTCATAGAAGCGCTCGTCGGCACCATCCGCGGCGGCTACTTTGAGCCGTTTTCTCAGCAACGGAACGTCGTCATCGCTTTGGCCACTTTTGAGAGTGGCCACACTTTTGTCTTCGGGAAGCTTGACGAGAAGGGCTTCGTCGATCGGCGGGGGCGGCTCGGAGGGTCCACGCGCTTTCAGAAGCGCCTGACGCAGCGCCTCAAAATCCGGATGCTTCGGATGGAGGTCGCGCAAGACCGCGTCGGGGGTGTGGCTTGAGCTAATGTCTTTTAGCACCGCGGCCGGGTCCTTCACCTCGCCGCCCACGTCCCAGATGTTGCTCACGGAGCGCGGATCGACACGGCCGCCCCGGGCATCGCGCGCGTAACGAAGCGCGGAGAGCGCAAGCTGAGCCCCGGCATCAACTTGAGATTCAATCGATGCAACGGAAACAAGCGCGACAGTTGGGTAGTCACTCGCTTTCAGTCCCCAGTCATCGGCCTTGCCGAGTTCGGTGATCAGCGCCTTGGCCGCGTCCGTATAGGCACCGCCCTTCGTCCAAACAGGCGGTGTGTCGCCACCGTAGAACGCTTTCAGCGCATCGACGTCGGCGGAGTTCGAACGCGTTACGAATGACGTCGTCGCGAGCTTGTTGCGGATTTCTCCGACGACCGGGTCGACGGGCGGGGCAGCAGCCTGAACCGGAGCTGGATCGGTGGGCGCAGCCTGAGCCGGAGGTGCCTCGGCTGGCGCTGCGGTATCCGAAGTCGCGGCCGGAGTTTCCGTCGCGGCGGGCGTAATGGCGCCCGTGGTTGCCGGCGCGCCTTCAACCCGCCCTGGTGGCGCGGCCAAGGCTTTTGAAAACTCCGGCAATGGCGCCGGTTGCCCGTCGCTTTCTGTGGGCGCAGTTACAACCGGCGTTGCGCCCGAGGGAACGGGCGTTACCGCAACACTTGGCGGCGCCGCTTCAGCAGCCGCAGGCGTCGAGGAATTGCTTGGTTCGGCGGCGACCCCGTGGGAAGGAAGAGGAGGTAGTTGACGGGC
>CADECN010000210.1:3264-5615 GCA_902825785.1 uncultured Hyphomicrobium sp.
GGAGTTCGATGGAGCTGTCGATGGACCATCAAGTTTATCGGCCGCAACGGGGTCTGTCTGAGCAACCTCCACCGTCACCGCTTGACCGCCGAGCGCCGGCAATGTGGCGCACAGCGCCCAGCCGACGGTGGTGGCGCCGATAACACCAAGTCTCCTCATAATCTTATTGCTCCCCGTGCGACGGTTTGGGCAGTTTTACAGCCGCGGTAGGCCCGGAACGTGGCGGAATGTCTGTAGTCTCGCGGACTGGAGACGAAAAGTGGCGCGATTGGGCGACGACGTAAACCTCGGAAACGGTAAAAATCGTGCATGTGGCGCTTCGGACTCGCACTTTTCCCCGTTGTACACGTCCGCTCGGGCATTCTTCTTTCTGCCGCATTCGGCTTTGATAGCGCTGCCAGACCAAGGGCAAGACGGCATTGAGCAGAAGCGAGATTTATCTGGCAGTTGAAGCTGGAGCGGGCAGCACAGAAGTGCTTGACGCTGCGCTCGCGGCAGCGCCCATCGCATGCGTCGTCATCGAAGGCGGCCCTCAATCGCCGCTGACCGCAGCAATCGCCAAGCCGTTGATAGAGCTGGTGCAACGGCGCAGAATTGCGGCCTTCGTGGCGAACGATACAGAACTCGCGCGCATCACCAAGGCGGATGGCGTGCATTTGCTCTGGTCGAAGGACGTCGCCCAGCGCTTCTCGGCGGCCCGCGACGAACTTGGCGTTCGCTTCATGATCGGAGCCGACTCGGGACGGTCGCGGCATGACGCGATGCTCATTGCCGAAGCCGGCGCGGACTATGTCGCATTCGGTATTCCACCGCACGTCGAGAACCGTGTGGTCGCAGAACATCGTCAATTCGAGCTGATCAATTGGTGGGGCGAGATTTTCGAGATCCCTTGCGTCGCCTTCGACGTGGCGTCAGTTGAACATGCTACCGCCCTCGCCGACACGGGTGCTGACTTCATCGGTGTGCGAATTTCGAACGGCGTGAGCGCACAGGACGCGCGCGAACTTGTCGCTTCGATCGCGGCGACACTGGCACGGGAGCCTGTGGTCTGATGTGGCCGTCCGCCCGCGCGCTCTTATGTGGGTTTTGCGCACTTTCGCTGACTGTTGTGCCTACTGGCGCGGAGAACAGCTCGTGGTTTGCGCGCGAAGATGCGCCGGCCGTCAAAAAGGCTCCATCGCCCATTCGCCCCGCACCTACTTCACCGGCTGCTTCCTCCGCGAACCAAAAGCCGCTTGGAAATGCGTTTCCGTCCGTCGTCACGCCAAGTGGTGACGATGCCGCCTACATCGCCTTCGATCAGGGACAATATCTGACAGCCTTAAAGCTCGCCGAAGAAGGCGCGGCTCGTGGCGAGGCCCAGTCATACACACTCATGGCGCGCATCTATGCGGAGGGCCTCGGCGTCGCGAAAAACGAGGCAAAGGCGGTTGAGGATTACAAGAAGGCAGTCGATCTTGGAGACGTACCTGCCGCCTTCGCGCTCGGCGTCATGTTGGCAGAAGGCCGAGGGATAGAGAAAAATCGCGAAGCTGCGGCGCTCCTGTTCGAAAAAGCCGCCATGACCGGACATGCCGAAGCAAACTATAATCTCGGACTGTTGTTCCTGAAGGGCGACGGCAAGCCGGAGAACCCGATCCGCGCCGGTCAGCACATTCGCTACGCCGCCGAAAAAGGCGTCGTGCAGGCACAGTATGACCTCGCGTCTCTCTATCAGACCGGAACGGGCGTCGACCCGGACGCGCTTGAGGCCGCAAAATGGATGGCGAAGGCCGCCGATCAAGGGCTGCCCACCGCCGAGTACGACTACGCAGTCATGCTGCTCAAGGGTATGGGGCTGAAAAAGGACGAGCCGCGGGCGCCGGTCCTTCTCAAAACAGCGGCGGAAAAAGGCATAGCGGGTGCGCAGAACCGCTATTCTTATGTCCTGCTCGAAGGCATCGGCGTCCAGAAGGACCCTATCGAAGCTGCCAAATGGCGGTTAATTGCGCAACGCAACGGTGTTGAGGACAAGACGCTCGACGATATGGTCGCCAAGCTCTCCAAGGCTGATCGCCAAAAGGCGGAAGCCGCGGCGGTCGCCTGGACGGATCGCATACAAATCGCGCCGACCGAGTAGGCGTCGCGGGGCCAAACCGTCCGGCCGCATTGCCAGCGGGCCGCCGAGCCGCTAGTCAGCGGGGCCCACCCGACGCCTCTGACTCATATCGGATATGCCCTGTGCTTAACGTTTCACCGACGCTCAACGTCATGATTTCCGCCGCGCGCAAGGCCGGCCGCAGCTTGGTGCGCGACTTCGGTGAAGTCGATCAGTTGCATGTGTCGATCAAGGGGCCCGCAAATTGCTTATC
>CADECN010000211.1 GCA_902825785.1 uncultured Hyphomicrobium sp.
ATTTCGCGCGACGGCGTCACAATCGCAGCCGAAATAGAGCTCGAATGTCCATTCGAGAACATGGGCGCCCAGATCGTGCGGGAAGTCTCCAAGCAGACCAACGACGTTGCCGGCGACGGCACGACGACGGCAACCGTTCTCGCCGACGCCATGGTTCAGGGTGGCCTGCGCGCTGTTGCCGATGGCGCCAACGCTGTTGAGCTGGTTCAGGGTCTCGAAACGGCCGTTGCCGAAGTCGTTGCAGCCCTTCGCGAACAGGCCAAGCCGGTCGATTCCCCTGACACCATCCGCGCCGTCGCCACCATCGCCGCAAACGATCCAGCTCTCGGCGAGTTGGTCGGCGAAGCCTTCGACAAGGCCGGCAGGACTGGCATCGTCGACGTTCAGTACGGCGTCGGCATGACGACGATACTCGAGTTCATCGAGGGCATGACGTTCGATCGCGGCTATCTTTCGCACCACATGGCAACGGATGTCGAAACGCTCGAAGCCAAGCTCGAGAACCCGCACATCCTGATAACAGACAACAAGATCATCTCTCCGGCGGAACTGGCGTCCGTCTACGAGCTCATCGGAAAAACAAAACGTCCGCTCCTCATAATCGCCGAGGACATCGCGCCGAGCTGCGTGATGGACATGATGGCCCAGCGCGAGAAAACCAGGGTCCCGATCGTCGCCGTCAATCCGCCTGAGTACGGGCACTGGCGCAAGGCCATGCTGGAAGACATTGCTATCGTCACCGGTGGCCGCGTCATTGCCCGCGACCTCGGCGGCCGCGTTGAAAAGTGCGAGGCGGCCGACCTTGGCAGTGCCGAACGCGTCACTGTTTCCGCAACCCGCACGGCCGTTTCGCGCGGTGGCGGCGGTGAAGACGCAATCGCTGCCCGCCGCGAACAGGTCAACCGCCAGTACGAAGCCGCCCCTGAAAACATCGAACGTGACAAATACCAGGAGCGGCTCGCCAAGCTCTCGGGCGGCACGGCTCTCTTGCTTGCGGGTGGCGTCACGCCCGTCGAGCAGAAGCGCAAGGCGCAGCTCATCGAAGATGCCATCTCGGCGGCGCGCGCGGCCATCGCGGAAGGCATCGTGCCCGGCGGCGGTACAGCCCTCGTCCGCACGATTCCTGCTCTCGAAAAATCGATAAAGACGGCCAAAGGCAGCGTTCGCCGTGGCATGGAGCTCGTCCGCGACTCTCTCACCAAACCACTTGAACGCATCTCCCAAAACAGCGGCCTCGACGGCGCCGACATGGTGAAGCGCGTGATCGCCGCCAAGGGCGATACAGGCCTCGACGCCCGTGGCGGAAAAATCGTCAACCTCACAGCCGCTGGCATCGTCGATCCGGCGAAGGTCGTAACGAGCGCCATGCAGAACGCCGCGTCGGTCGCGGGCCTCATCCTCACGACGCACACACTCGTCGCCAAGCGGCCGGATGACTACGACCCGACGACCGAGCCCGCGCGCGGTGGCGGAGCCGAGGTCCTCGGCCTCAGCCCGCCGCCCATCAAACTCGTCAATTGAGCTGTCGAGTGTACGGCGCCGGGGTTGGCCCGGCGGCGAAAAAAACAAGAATAGGACTGGGGACGTCATGAGAAAATATTTGGCCGAGTTTCTCGGCACCGCCGCGCTTGTTTTTGTCGGTTGCGCAGCCATCACGATAGGGGGACTTGGCGCGGCGCTCAGTTCACCGCAGGAAATTTCGGCCGTTGCATTGCTGCCCATCGCCGCCGTCTTTGGCTTGACGGTCGCCGCTCTGGCCTACGGCATCGGGCCCATCTCGGGCTGCCACATCAACCCGGCCGTATCGGTCGGCGCCTGGGCTGCCGGCAGACTGCCAACCAGTGATCTGCCGGGCTACATCATCGCGCAGTTTCTTGGCGGCATCGTCGGCGCGGCCCTTCTCTATTTCGTGCTGTCGGGAAAAGCCGGCGGCTATGACGTCGCCACGCAAGGGCTCGGTCAGACGGGGTGGACCGGCTACGCGATGCCCCAGGCATTCGTTGTCGAATTTGTTGCAACGTTTCTGTTCTTGGTCGTCATTCTGGGCGCGACATCGCGCCAGGGCACGACACCCGTTGCCGGGCTCGCGATCGGCCTAACTCTTTTTGTGATGCACCTTGCCTTCATTCGCGCAACGGGTGCCTCGCTCAATCCGGCGCGCTCTTTCGGACCTGCGCTCTTAGTCGGCGGGCAAGCGCTTTCCGACGTCTGGCTTTATTTCATTGCTCCTACGCTCGGCGCGTTTGCCGCCGGCGCGATGTTCAGGGCGGCCGTCCTTCAGCCGGAATAACGCCCTCAATGAGACACGGAGGATAGGACCCGTGGTGAGTTGGCTAACCGCATTCAGCACGTCGACCGCAAGCACGATCACGGCACGACGGACGGCTGCGGAGTGGTGGCTGCGGCATCGGGCAGTCACCACACTCATCCTGGGCCTATCCTCCGTCCTTCCCGCCTCCGCTCACGAGATGTATGTGACGAGCGAGAAGGACAACACCATCTCGGTTATCGACACTACAAATCTTGAAGTGGTCCGGATCATCAAGGTCGGCAAGCGTCCCCGCGGTATCGCCTTCTCGAAGGACTACGCGAAGTTCTACGTCTGCGCGAGCGACAGCGACACGGTGCAGGTCTTCGACGCCGCCAGCGCCAACCATCTCTACGATCTGCCGTCCGGGGAAGATCCCGAACAATTCGCCCTCGCGCCAGATGGCAGGCACCTCTACATCGCGAACGAGGACAACGCGGTCACGACCGTCATCGACATTCACTCACGCCAAGTCGTCGCTCAAATTGATGTCGGCATCGAACCGGAAGGCATCGCCGTTTCGCCCGACAACAAGCTCGCCGTCACGACGTCAGAGACGACGAACATGGCGCACTTCATCGACGCGGCCACTCATCGAACCGTCGCCAACGTGCTTGTCGATCAGCGACCGCGTCATGCAGAATTCACCGCCGACGGCAAGAAGCTCTGGGTATCGTCGGAAATTGGCGGCACGATTTCCATTATCGACGTCGCAACCCAGGCGGTCGGCGCGAAAATCTCCTTCGAAATCCCCGGCGTCGGCAGGGAGAAAATCCAGCCCGTCGGCTTCGTTTTCCTGCGCGATGGGCAAACCGCCTTCGTAGCACTTGGACCGGCGAACCGCGTCGCCGTCGTCGACGTCAAAACGGCAACCGTCACCAAATACATCCTGGTCGGCCAGCGCGTCTGGCACCTCGCGCTGACACCCGAGCAGGACAAGCTGTTCACAACCAATGGCGTGTCGAACGACGTTACCGTGATCGACGTCGCGCAGCAGAAGCCAATCAAATCCATAAAGGTCGGCCGCTATCCATGGGGCGTAGCGGTCCGAGCCATGCCCCCGCTCGCCGGCGCTCCAAAGAACGCAGTCGAGTGAACCGCACCGCAAAACAATCGGATCCAGCATGAAACGTATGTTTTACGCAATGGCCGTGACGGCCGCAGTCGCACTTACCGGTATCGCACAGCAGGCCCGGGCACACGGCGATGTCACGCCTCAACCGGTCGACGTCACGGGCCTTGAACCGCTTGGCGAAGAGTGGCGCAAGGAGAACCCTTATAAAGGCGACCCGACGGCTATTAAGATCGGCATGTCGGGATATAATCAGAACTGCGCGCGCTGCCACGGCATCGACGGCATTTCCGGCGGGATCGCGCCGGATCTTCGGTTCCTTGAACAGGATGCGAGCGGAGACGATTGGTTCCTCAAGCGGGTTCGCCACGGTGCGACGGTCAACGGCACATTCAAGATGCCGCCATTCGAGAAAATCATGAGCCAGGAGGCGATGTGGGCGATACGAAGTTATCTGGAGTCGCGTCCGACGGATTGATGTCGTCGGTGGGCCGCAGCCCGATCGTCCGCACACTCCTTTGCGTGATGTTCGCCATCTCCATGCTGGGGCAACCGGCGGGCCCCTCTGAGGCCCGCCCGCTTGAGGAAGTCCAAAAGACTAAGCTTCTGCGCGTCGTCGTCTATCGCGACAACCCGCCGTTTTCCTACATGGAGAACGACAAGCCAAAAGGCATTGACGTCGACATCGCGCATGAACTGGCAAAGAGCCTCGACGTCGAACTCGAAATTTTGGCGCGCATGACCGCCGAGGACGTCGATGACGACCTGCGCTTCAATATCTGGAAGGGCCCCTTCGGCGAAGGCGGCGTTGGCGATGTCATGCTGCACGTCCCCATCGATCGCGAAATGATGGCGCGCAACAACCTGGTCGCCATCAGCAATGCCTATTTTCGCAAGAGCGTCGCGCTCGCCATCCACCCGGACCGCATACCCCTCGACGCCACCTACGACATTTTCAAAAAAGAGAAGGTCGGCGTGCAGTACGCGACGATCGCCGATTATTTTCTGCTGCGTTACGACGACGGCGCGCTCATCAACAACATCGTCCACTACACCAAGCCTGAGGTCGGCATCCGCGAGTTCATTGGCAAGGAAACATCGGCGCTCATGGGGGTGCGTTCCGATATCGAGGGAATGCTGTACGCGCGCGGTCACAAAGCCACGTTCATAACGCCGCCAACGCCCGGCATGTCGCAATCCTCCTGGATCGTTGGCACGGCGGTCAAAGAGGATAGCCGTGACTTAGGCTATGCCGTCGGTAGCGCACTCGATGAAATGCGCAATAGCGGCCGCCTGCAGGCCATCTTCGAAGCCCACGGCGTCTCCTACATTCCACCCGTAGAACCTGAGCACTAGGGCCTGAGCACTAGGGCCTGAGCACTAGGGGCAGCGTCAGTCCGCGTCAGCCTTCCGCTGCACGCTTGAGAATTGAGCGACCCGCATAGGTCGCCGTATCACCCAACGCGCCTTCTATACGAATGAGTTGGTTGTACTTTGCAAGCCGGTCCGAACGCGAAAGTGATCCGGTCTTGATCTGACCGCAGTTCGTCGCAACTGCGAGGTCGGCGATCGTTGCGTCCTCGGTCTCGCCCGAACGGTGCGACATGACCGCGGTGTAGCCGGCGCGCTGCGCCATGCTGACGGCATTGAGCGTTTCCGTCAGAGACCCGATCTGATTGACCTTGACGAGGATCGAGTTGGCGGTCGACTTCTCGATGCCCTCGGCCAGCCTCTCGGTGTTGGTGACAAAAAGGTCATCGCCGACAAGCTGGCAGCGCTTACCGATCAGCAGCGTCAGGTACTTCCAGCCCGCCCAGTCGTCTTCCGCCATGCCATCTTCGATAGAGATGATTGGAAAACGGTTGACGAGGTCTTCGAGGTATTTCGCATTCGCTTGGCTATCAAGCGTCTTGCCTTCGCCCGCGAGCTGATACTTGCCGTCCTTGAAGTATTCGGTTGATGCGCAATCGAGCGCCAGCATGACGTCGTCACCTGGTTTGTAACCGGCCTTCTCGATCGCCTTCATGATGAAGCCCAGCGCTTCATCCGCGCTCTTGAGATTGGGCGCGAACCCACCTTCATCACCGACCGCCGTATTGTGGCCGGCGTCCTTCAAGCTCTTCTTTAGCGTCTGAAACACCTCGGCGCCGACGCGGATCGCATCGCTTACGGTCTCCGCCGACACCGGCATGATCATGAATTCCTGGATGTCGATCGGATTGTCGGCATGCG
>CADECN010000212.1 GCA_902825785.1 uncultured Hyphomicrobium sp.
AAAAAAGCTCAAAAAACGGGCTCTAAACGACCCTCGCCGCGTTGACAGCTTAATCGGCTGGGCGTATCAGCGTAATTGAGAGTTGTGGAAAGGCCGCCGGATTGGGCGGCTTTTTGATTTTGTAATGGGGATTGCGAAAGGGATGTCGTCCTCCCGCGCCGCCACCGAAAATGCAGCCGCTCCGCCCGTTCCGCACGCCTCCGATGCCGTCATGGGCACTTACGCGCGCCAGGACGTCGTGTTTACGCGCGGCGAAGGGTGCTGGCTGATCGCCGAAAATGGCGACCGCTACCTCGATTTCGGCTCCGGCGTCGCGGTCAACGCGCTGGGACACGCGCATCCGCAACTCGTCGCCGCTCTGACCGAACAAGCCGGGAAGCTCTGGCACACGTCGAACCTTTACCGCGTCGCCGGCCAGGAGGCATTGGCGGACAAGCTTACGCGCCTGACGTTCGCCGAGCGCGCTTTCTTCTGCAACTCGGGGGCGGAAGCCTGCGAGGGCGCCATCAAGCTTGCGCGCCGCTACCAATTCGTGACCGGCCATCCCGAGCGCTGGCGCATCGTGACGTTTCGCGGCGCGTTCCACGGCCGAACGCTCGCGACCATCGCTGCCGGCGGCAATCCCAAGTATCTGGAAGGCTTTGGCGAACCCGCAACGGGCTTCGATCACGTCGAACTCGGCGACCGCGCCGCCCTTGAAGCGGCTATCGGTCCTGAAACCGCTGCCATCATGGTCGAACCCGTACAGGGCGAAGGCGGCGTTCGCGCCGTCTCGGTCGAGGATCTGCGCCACATGCGCGAGATCTGCGACGCCAACGGTCTGCTCTTGATCCTGGATGAGGTGCAGTCCGGCATGGGGCGTACCGGCCGGCTCTTTGCGCACGAATGGGCCGGCATCGCGCCCGACGTCATGGCGATCGCAAAGGGTCTGGGCGGCGGCTTTCCGGTTGGCGCGATGCTCGCGACCGCGGATGCCGCGCAGGGCATGACCCCCGGCACGCACGGATCGACGTTCGGCGGCAATCCACTCGCGATGGCCGTGGCCGGCACGGTGATCGACATCGTCTCGGAACCGGCGTTCCTCGATTCCGTTCGTGCCAAGTCGCTGCAATTGAAACAAGGCCTCGCTGCTCTGAAGGACCAGTTCCCTGCCCTTGTCGAAGAAGTGCGCGCCGCCGGCTTTTTGTCGGGGCTCAAGCTGAAGGAAGGCGTCGCGCCCGCCGACGTCGTAAAAGCTGCGGCCAATGAGCGGCTGCTTCTTGTCGGCGCGGGCGACAACACGGTTCGCGTTCTCCCCCCGCTGATCGCATCCGAGGATGAGTTGAGCCAGGCTCTCGCGCGTCTGTCACGGGCGCTCGCGCGCGTTACGAAAAAGTCTTGAGCGCGGCGCGACCGCAATGAGCAAACAGATGACGGCAAGAACGCAACCCCGCCACTTTCTGGATATCTCGGAACTCGACAGCAAGACCCTGCGTCGCATCGTCGACAACGCTCACGCCATGAAACGTGCCGGCAAGCGCGTGCCCGCAGCCCTGAAACCCAAGGGCATCGAGGACATGGTCCTCGTGATGATTTTCGAGAAGCCCTCGACGCGCACCCGCGTATCGTTCGACATTGCCATGCGCCAGCTTGGCGGCGGAGGTCTGTCGCTGAACCACACCGACCTTCAGCTTGGACGCGGTGAATCGGTGGCGGACACGGCCCGGGTTCTGTCGCGCTACGCCGACGGCATCATGATCCGCGCCAACGCGCACACAACTCTTGTGGAACTTGCCCGCCATGCCTCGATCCCGGTCATCAACGGACTGACGGACAAGAGCCATCCCTGTCAGGTCATGGCCGACATCCAGACGTTCGAGGAGCACTTGGGCCCGATTAAGGGCAAATCAGTCGCCTGGGTCGGCGACGGTAACAACGTCGCCGTGTCATGGATGCACGCCGCAGTCCGCTTCGGCTTCACGCTCCGGCTCGCCTGTCCGAAATCGCTCTATCCCGAGGACGAGGCTCTTGAGTGGGTTCGCGGTGAGAAGGGCGCGGTGACGGTCAGTGACGATCCGGAAAAGGCCGTCAAGGGTGTCGACTGCGTCGTGACCGATACCTGGGTATCGATGGGTCAATCGGATGCGGCGCGCCGCAAGAAAATTCTAGCCCCCTTCGCCGTCGATGAGCGTCTGATGAGCAAGGCGGCCAAGAACGCCATCTTCATGCATTGCCTGCCGGCCTACCGCGGTCACGAGGTGACGGAAGCCGTGCTCGAAGGCCCGCAGTCGGTCGTGTTCGACGAAGCGGAAAACCGGCTGCACGCGCAGAAGGCGATACTCGCCTGGTGCCTGGGCGGCTGAAATCGCTGGCGCGAGACCCGCGCCGGTTCCGTTGCTAGTATTTGTTACCGTTGGCGACTTTGCCCTGTTCGCCGACACCATCGCGCGGATCGCCGCTTTCCTTCTTCTTGCCGGACACGTCGTATTCGGTTTTCGATCGCGCGCCTGCGATCTGCGCGCCGTTGAGGCTGCACGACTTGCTCGTGTCCATCAGAACGAAGGCGGGGTTCGGCTTCCCGACGAATTCGTCGCGTGTGACTTTGCCATCGCCGTTCTGATCGAAATAGTTCAGGTTCGCGGTTTCGAACATGCGATCGACCGACACGACGCGCGGCCATTCGGAAGGATCGAGCACGTCGTCCCGGTTGCCGTCTGCGCCGTTGAACAGTTCGGCCGCGTAGGCCTTCCACTCGTCGCAGGTGACGACGTTGTCCCGGTTGCGGTCCCAGCTGCCGGCAGCCATCAGGAACACGCGATCGGTCTCCGAAACCTTGTTGCTTCCGATCGACCCGATGGAAGCAAGCGAACTCATCGGCGACGATGAGCACGCGCCAAGCAATAGGCCGGACACGGCAATCGCGAGAGCGGGACGGACGATCGGGTTCATGGTGGTTCTCTTGATTTATCGACGAGTCGGCGGCACCGTGCTGAACTTCTAGTCTCGCCAATGCGTCCGAGACACGGCGGCAAGCCAAAAAATCGTGCGTTCGCTTAACTCGTCGCGAGTGTGTCGCCCAGGTGTCACACTGAGTTGGACCAGCGTTTCATTATCCCGCAATGCGCAAAAAAGCACCTGATCACATGGTTATCGCAGCGCTGGGTGAAGCGACGACGGGCATCAACGCCCCGCAGGCCTCTCCGCCCAATGTCCGAGGCGGTCGAGGAATGCCATGCATTTTTGCAGCTCGCTGGCGGCGATCCACTCGTTTGCCGTGTGCGCCTGGGCGATGTCACCAGGCCCGCAGACCACCGACGGTGAGCCCGCGTCCTGAAACAGCCCGGCCTCGGTGGCATATGAAACCGCGTGCGTTGCGTTCTGCTCGGCGAGCTTTAAAGCCAGCGCGACAACTTCCGATCCCGCGTCCGCGCCAAACGGCGGCACGGCGTTGGTGCGAACGATCGAAATCGCGGCTTCCGGCGCGACACGCCGCATCTCGGGCAGACAGACCGCCTCTGCATAGTCGCGCATTCGCCGTTCGATGTAAGCCGCGTCGAGCCCGGGCAGCGCACGAACCTCAAACCCGAACCAGCATGAAACCGGAATGATGTTCGAAGCCGTCCCGCCTTCGAGACGCGTCACCTGTAGCGTCGCATAGGGTGGGTTGAAGCGTTCATCTTGCACCCGCGCTTTGAGGTCGGCCTCGATGCGCGAAAGTTCGCCGATCAGCATCGCCGCGTATGTGATCGCATTGACGCCGAGCGGCGCCATGCTTGAATGAGCCGCCCGCCCCGTGATTTCCACGTGCCAGCGGATCGGCCCTTTATGCGCGTCGACAACCTGCATCGAAGTCGGCTCGCCGACGATGACGAGACGCGGCTTCGGAAGCGCTTTACCGAATGCATCGATCATCGGCCTGACGCCGATGCAGCCGATCTCCTCGTCGTACGAGAACGCGATGTGAATTGGCGTCTTGAGGGCGCGCCGTTTGAAGTCGGGAGCGGCCGCCAGTACGCAGGCGAGAAATCCCTTCATGTCGGCCGTGCCGCGGCCAAAATAGCGGCCCCCCGATTCCCGCACCGTGAACGGATCGCTTTCCCAGTTCTGGCCCTCGACCGGCACCACATCCATGTGGCCCGAAAGCGCGACGCCAGACCGTTCGCTCGGTCCGATGCTGGCAAATAGGTTGGCTTTTTGTCCGTCGGCCGACGTCACCCTCTGCGACACGATCCCGTGTTGCAGCAGATAGTCCTCTATGAAGGCCACAATGCCGAGATTGCTCTTGTGGCTTGTTGTGTCGAATGCCACGAGCCGCGCCAAAAGCTCGACTGGCGAATAGACCGGCCCTTGCGCGCTGGCCATTGAAAGGTCCCGCCCGTCGCTAGTTCAGGCTGCGTCGCGCAAACGGGCTGTCGAGCGAAAACGCCGGGATCGCCACGTCGAACAGTCGACCCTTCTCGTCGCTCATCTGGTAACTGCCGACCATGATGCCTTGCGGCGTCTTGAGCGGGCAGCCCGACGTATAGCTGAACGATTCACCGGGCTGGATCAGCGGCGTCTGCCCGACGACGCCTGGCCCCCGCACCTCTTCCGTTCGTCCGAGTGCATCCGTGATGCGCCACAGGCGCGTCTTGAGCTGCACCGGCTCGCTGCCGTCGTTGATGATCTCGATGGAGTATGACCACACGAAATGGTTCTCGTCGGGAGAAGACTGGTCCTCGCGGTAGTCGGCCGCGACGCGGACGCGGATACCCCGCGTTGACGCCTCATACATATGCGGCACCGGTGCCTTCTCGACGCTACCCTTTTTACGTGTCGGCTGGTCCGTGCTTTTGCTCATTTTCTCAACCGTGCGCCGCAGCCAGTGCTCTGGACAGATCGTCCGTCAAATCGTCTGCCGCTTCAAGTCCGATCGAAAGTCGGATCATGCCATCCGAGATGCCAAGTTCGGCGCGTTGTTCGGGCGTGAGCTTGAAATGCGTGGTGGTCGCAGGGTGGGTGACGAGACTTTTGGCGTCCCCCAGATTGTTCGAAATACGTATCAGGCGAAGGCCGTTGAGTACCCGGAACGCGGCAGCTTTGCCACCCGCGACCTCGAACGCGATCATCTGGCCGCCGCCCGGCATCTGCTTGCGGGCGAGCGGTGCCTGCGGGTGATCGTCGCGCCCGGGATAGAGCACCCGGGTGACACCCTCAGCGCCGGCAAGCCAGTCGGCCACGGTCGCGGCCGTGGCGCACTGCGCCTTGACGCGTACCGACAGTGTCTCCAGCCCCTTTAGCATGATCCAGGCATTGAACGGGCTCATGGATGGGCCCGTCTGGCGCACCCATTCCTGTACATAGGTATTGATGAATTTCGCCGATCCCAGAACCGCGCCACCCAGACACCGGCCCTGTCCGTCGATGTGCTTTGTCGTCGAATACACGACGATGTCGGCGCCGAGCGCCAGCGGCCGCTGCAGCATGGGCGTCGCGAACACGTTGTCGACGATCGACAGGACGCCGTGTTCGCGCGCGATTCTGCAAACCGCGGCAATGTCGACGAGTTCGAGGTTCGGGTTGGACGGCGTCTCGAAGAAGAACATCTTCGTCTCGGGCCGGCTCGCCGCCCGCCCCTGGTCGAGATCTTTCC
>CADECN010000213.1 GCA_902825785.1 uncultured Hyphomicrobium sp.
TTCTGATAGAGCGTCTCCTTGTCGGAGAACGCGCTGTAGAGGCTGGGGCGGTTTATCCCCATCGCCGCGCTCAATTCGTCGAGCGTCGTGTTCGAATAGCCCTTGCGCTGGAAGGTGCTCTTGGCCGCGTCGATGGCGGCTTTGCCGTCGAACTCGCGCGGACGACCACGCGGCCTGACTTTTGTACTGTTTCGCATAAAAATATTGCCTTCGGACTTTGCGGTCATTATTGTACCTTCTAGTACAAAAAGAAGAAGAACGCGACTGTGCGGTCGCAAAAAGGGGAGGTTCGCACGTGAAGCTCTACAATTGGCAATTCGCGCCTAACTGCCGGCGCGTGCGCATGTTCGTGCTCGAGAAGGGCATGGACCTTCCAGCCATGTCCGAGGTCATCGGCGACGGTTTGCGGCTGACGCCGGACTTCATTCAAATGTGGCCACATGCGATCGTTCCCCTGCTCGAACTCGATGACGGCACGCGCTTCTCGGAAGCAATGGGGATTTGCCGTTATTTCGAAGACATAAATCCCGAACCCAATCTGCTCGGCTCCACGCCGGTCGAGCGCGCGCTGGTGACGATGTGGGAACGGCGCGCCTATGACGAAGGCATCATCGGTACCGCGGAGGTCGTGCGCAACGGACTGGAGGCGTTTCACGACCGCGGACTTCCCGGCGTCACCGAGGTCGTGCCGCAAATTCCTGCCCTCGTCGAGCGCGGCCAGGGTCGTGTGCGCCGCTTCTACGACAAGTTCGAGTCTCAACTGCGAGAAAGTCGCTACGTGGCGAGTGACCGGTTCACGTTCGCGGACATCACTTCGCTGTGCGCGGTCGACTTCGCGATTTTCGGCGGAATGCCGATTCCAGAGGCGTGCCCGAGCGTTAAGCGCTGGCACGCGAATGTGTCCGCGCGTCCGGCCGCCGTGTCCAGCGCTTGATCTTAAAACCGCGAAAGTGACGTCCCATGATTGATCTTTATACCTCGGCCACCCCCAACGGATGGAAGGCCTCGATCACGCTTGAAGAGCTCGGTATTCCCTACACGGTCCACCATCTGAAGCTTGGCGATGGCGATCAGAAGAAACCGGGCTATCTCAAAATCAATCCGAACGGCCGCATCCCGGCGATCGTCGATCGCGACAACGACGACTTCGCGGTGTTCGAGTCAGGGGCGATCATGATCTATCTCGCGGACAAGGCCGGGCGGCTTTTACCCACGGCCGTGAAGCCGCGTTCGCTCGTTATTCAATGGCTGATGTTTCAGATGGGCGGTGTCGGGCCGATGCAAGGCCAGGCCAACGTCTTCTTCCGCTATTTTCCGGAGAAGCTGCCGTCCGTCATCGCCCGCTATCAGAACGAGACGAAGCGGCTCTACACGGTGCTCGATACGCGGCTCAGCGATAACGAATACCTGGCGGGCGACTACAGCATTGCCGATATCGCGAACTGGGCCTGGGTCAGAATTCACGATTGGGCAGGTGTCAACGTTGATGATCTGCCCCATCTCAAGCGCTGGATCGCGCTGATGGCCGGCAAGCCTGCGTGCCAAAGGGGCATTCTTGTGCCCGAGCCGTTCGAGCCGGAGCAGACCGTCGCCATGGCCAAGAAAATTGTGAAGTAGCGGGGACGCGTCGCGCGATGCTTTCCAGATCATCCTGGAAACAGACGGCGAATACTGTCGCGACGGGTGCGCCTAACTGATTTTGACGACGATCTTGCCGCGTGCGCCTCGTCACCGACCTTGAAACGGCTCACGTTCGGGCCCGTTTGCACAACCACGCCAGCCGCGTCGTTGCCCATGATGAGTGGCAATTTGTAGGGCAGGATCAGCTTGAATTGGCCGGTCGCGATCTTGGCATCCAGCGGATTGAGGCTCGCAACGCGCACTTCGACGAGGACATCACTGTCCCTGAGCGCAGGGTCCGGCATGTCTTCGATCTTGGCGGCGCCGCCGTATTTTTCGAGAACGTAAGCTTTCATCGGCTGGACCTCGGGCTAGCCGGGGAGGCGGTTCGTCGGCAAATGGAGGGCCTGCCGTTAGCTCGTCGCCGATGCCTTCAGCGAACTGCGCGTCGCCGACAAAATCCGATCCGCAAGTTTGTCATCGTTGACCGCGCGCGACAGCACCAGGCCGCCGACCATGGTGGCGACGGCTGCGATTGCCGCATCGTCCCGCTGGCGCGCCGAGCGCGCGTGCATCAGGCCGCTTACGTGTTCGATCATAGCGCGAACACCGTGCGTAAATCGGTCTCTGATGGTCTGCGACGAGCGCGGCATTTCGCTCACGAGTGCGGCGAGCGCGCAGCCGTCTCCAGGCGCGTCGCAATGCTTGCGGGACAGGTAACGCGAAACATAGGTGCCGATATCCGACACGTCCGACGTGTTTCGCGCGTTCTCGACAAGGGCCTGACGAACGGCCTCTTCAGCCAAGCGCTCCTTGGAGCCGAACTGGCTGTAGAGACTGCCGTGCGTCATCCCTGCCGCCTCGGCAAGCGCGTCCATGCCGACGCTCGCGATGCCGCGCTCGCGCATAAGTGATGCCGCCGAGATGAGGATTTTCTCTCGGTTTTGCGCGGCCTGTTGCTTTGTCACACGCATTCAATTGTCCCCATGGCGGATGCTGCCTTGACAATATAATTACGATCGTTACGTATTGCAATAATTACGAACGTAATCATAGGAGTGCTACGATGGCTGCTGAACTTGGAACGGCACTGGTGACTGGCGCATCAGCCGGCATTGGCGCAACCTACGCCGACCGCTTGGCCCGGCGCGGCTACAACCTGATCCTGGTCGCCCGCAATCGCGAACGGCTCGAATCCCTGGCCGCCAATTTGAGATCGCAAACGGGCCGCACGGTCGACGTGCTCGCCGCCGATCTCACCAACGCCAGCCAGTTGCGCCAGGTCGAGAAGCGCCTGCGCAGCGATCCCGCCATCAGAATGCTCGTGAACAATGCCGGCATCGCCGTCGCAGGCTCGATATCAGACAACGATCCCGACAGCCTCGAACAGATGATGGCACTGAACGCGACGGCGCCGATGCGCCTCGCTCACGCGGCCGTCGCGGGCTTCACCGCGCACGGCGGGGGCACGATCATCAACATCTCATCGGTGCTGGCGCTGGCCCCGGAACTTTTCAACGGCGTCTACAGCGGGACCAAATCGTTCCTTTTGAACTTGAGCCTCGCGCTGCAAGGCGAAGTGAAGGACAAGGGCATCCGCATACAGGCCGTGCTGCCCGGTGCGACGCGCACGGAAATCTGGGAACGGGCTGGCATCGATGTCGGTCAGTTCCCGGCGGAGATGGTGATGGACGTCGGCGAAATGGTGGACGCCGCGCTTGCCGGTCTCGATCAGGGCGAACTGGTCACGATACCGTCGCTTCCCGACGCTGCGGATTGGAAGCGCATGGAGCAGGCGCGGCAGGCGCTCGGACCAAATCTGTCCCGGAACCACGCGGCGGCGCGCTATCAACGCAAGAGCGCGGCATAAATCGTCCGCCACGGGACTTCGATCGCAAGTACGAGAGCAATGCGCGCCGACCCATGCTCGGCGCGCATGTTCAGCGTGACAGCAGCCGGCGCAATCCGGTTTTCCAGCCGCTTTCGGCTACGGGCCGCAAGCGGCGGAGCGCTTCATCGGCGGCCGCGATGGCCTCGGCGGGCGTATCGCACTCGCTGAGGATGTAACCGATGCGATCCTCATAATTTCGCGCGCCGCCCGTGCGCGAGAAACCATCCGGAAAGAAGCCCACCTCGACGACGCCGGGTACGGCGAGCGCGTCTTCGCGGCCGAGCACCTCAGAGACGGCTTCGCCATCCCTCAAGAGGTAGCGCGTCACGCTCGCCCGCTCCTTCTTGCGCGAAAGGTCGTAGGGTAGGCCGCACGCAAGCCGTATCGTGGCCTCGATCATATCGACGCTGTAGGCGCGGCGAACGTTCTCGGCTCCGACGCCGCCCACGAGCCGGGGATTGATCTCGATCAGGCAGGGTCCCTTCGCCCCGAGACGAACCTCGACATGGGCCGGCCCGCGCGTATAGCCGACCGCCTTGAGCGCTTTTTCGGCGTGTGCCGCGATGCGGGCGCAGACGTGCGGGTCGTCGAGCGGCGGGTTGTCCATCCCGATCGGGACCGAGGCCGGCGGCGGGCTGATGTGCTTGCGGCGGACGGCGATGGTCTGGAGATCGAACATTTCGACGCCGAACTGCGGGCCCTCGATGTACTCCTCAACGACGACGCCGATGTCGCGCGTTTGCGGCATGGTGGTTGCGAGGCTTTCGACGTGGTCGCGCGCTTCCTCCGGGCTGCGGCAGATTCTGACGCCGGTCGCGCCTGAAGATTCGCGCGGTTTGATGATAACCGTGCCGCCGATCTTGCGTGCGCCGTCGGCTGCTTCCTCGCCCGTCCACGCGCGCTCAAAAAGGACATCGCGGAAGCCGGCGTCGGCCAGGACCTCGCGCGTGCGAAACTTGTCGCGACAGACCGCGACGACCGCTTCATCGCAGTGCGGGCGTCCGATAGCCTTGGCGACGAGTGCGACCATTTCGGCGCGCTGGCTCAGCGCCGAGCAGACGCCGGCGATGCGGTCACGGCCAAAGTCATCGATGGCCTTCACGATATCCTCGACCGACATGCGCCGGACGGGCATGTTCTGGAAGTGCGTGAGCTCCGCATGTTCCGTCGGGCGTTTCGCCACCAACATCGGGGTGAGTCCGATGGCCTTAGCCGTTTCGAAGAATTGCAGCCCGTTGCCGGTGACGCTGGTGTCGAGGAACAGAACGACATCGCGGCTCGTGGTCATGTTTTCTCCCGTTTCAGCTTTGCCGCGCTGAAGCTTTTTTACCGGATGCTTGCGATCTTCACGTCTTCGAGCCAGCAGACCTCGCGCCAGATGGCGGCGAGTTCTTCGTCGGTCACCGAACGCTTGGTCTTGACTGCGTGCTGACGGACGCGCGTCAGGATCGCAACGCAGTCGGACGGGGTTGCTTCCAGTCCCAGCCCCGACAAGCAGGCCGTGATGGCGGCGAGGCCCGAATGTTTACCGATCACGAACCGGTGGGCCAATCCGAGAAGGGCCGGATCGAGCGACTGATAGGTGTGATGGTTCTTCAAAAGGCCATCGACGTGAATTCCGGATTCGTGGGTAAAGACGTTATCGCCGACGATCGCCTTGTTGACCGGTACGGGACAAGACGCGGCCACCGCGACGAGGCGTGCAATTCGACCGAGCTCTTTGGTGTCGACGCCGGTGTCGTGGTCATAGAGTTGAAGGAGCGCGACCGCGACTTCCTCAAGCGGCGCGTTCCCCGCCCTTTCGCCGAGGCCGATCACGGTCACGGATGCGTGCGACGCGCCGGCATCGATTGCCGCCAGCGTGTTGGCGGTCGCCAGCCCCAAGTCGTCGTGGGCGTGGATTTCAAGCTCAAGATCGGTCGTGGCGCGGATGGCGCTGACGAGAGCATGAGTGGTGAACGGTTGCAGCACGCTCAATGTGTCGGCGACCCGGAAGCGCCGCGCTCCGCACTTTTCGACCGCCGCGACGACTTCGAGCAGGAAATCGAGATTGGCGCGAGACGTGTCCTCGCCGCCGACGGCAACCTGCAACCC
>CADECN010000214.1 GCA_902825785.1 uncultured Hyphomicrobium sp.
TTCCTCGTTGCGCTTGGCATTCGCCACATCGGCGAGACGACGGCAAAGGATCTGGCCAAGGCCTATGGCACGCTGGACGCGCTGCAGGCGGCCGCCGACGCCGCCATCGAGGGCGGTAAGGGTGGCGAAGCCTATAACGACATCGACAACATAGAGGGTATCGGTGAAACGGTCGTCGACGCGCTGGTCGACTTTTTCTCCGAGCCGCATAATCGTGAGCAGATCACCGCGTTGGCGAGCCAGGTGACAGCGCAACCCTTTGTGCGTGTCGCCGCCACCAGCTCGCCGGTGACCGGCAAGACCGTGGTATTCACCGGCACGCTCACAAAACTCACGCGCAACGAAGCGAAGGCCCAGGCGGAACGCTTGGGCGCCAAGGTCGCCGGCTCCGTTTCAAAGAAGACCGACTACGTCGTCGCCGGAGCCGACGCTGGCTCCAAGCTCGACAACGCACGAGCGCTCGGCGTCACCGTGCTCGACGAAGACGGCTGGCTGGCGCTTATCGGGCAGGACTGAGAACCATCAGTTCCAGTTTGCGGTGACGGGCGCCAGAACGATCCCGTCGGCAAGCAACTCCAGAACGGTGCGCGTCTCGACAGTGTCGATTTCATAGGCCGGCGCACGAACTTCGGAAGCGTCACGCAACGCGTAGGGTAAATGCGGCGCGGCGCTGATTTCGTAGATAGGAAACATTGCAAATTCTCTCTGGCTCAATTCGTAGCCCGAGAGCTTTACGGCACGGCGCCCAGAGGCGCTGTCACGGCCGTGACAGGAGAATCCGTTCAAATCGGCGCGGTGGCTTGCTCCAGCCAGCGCCGCGTGCCCGCGTCCAGCTTAAGCGAAAGCGTTTCGCGCACACGGGCATGATAGGTGTCGAGCCACGCGATCTCTGCTGCCGTCATCATGTCGCGGTCGACGAGGCGTCGATCAATCGGGACGAGCGTGAGCGTTTCAAACGACATCATCGGCCGGTCGCCTCCGGACGGGATCTCGGCCGCCATCACGAGCACGATGTTTTCGATTCGGATGCCGTAGGCGCCTTCGCGGTAGTAGCCGGGCTCGTTCGAAATCAGCATTCCGGGCTGCAGCACCGTCATGCCGGCGCGCGAGATCGACTGCGGCCCTTCGTGAACCGACAGGTAGCTGCCGATGCCGTGGCCGGTGCCGTGATCGAAGTCGGCGCCGATTTCCCATAGCGCGCGCCGCGCGAATGGATCGAGATCGATGCCGCGTGTGCCGTTGGGAAAGCGCGCAGTGGCGATCGCGATATGCCCCTTTAGAACGGCCGTGAAATGCCGCTTCATGTCGTCGCTCGGCGTGCCGATCGCGACCGTGCGCGTAATATCCGTCGTGCCGTCCTGGTACTGCGCGCCGCTGTCGATCAGGAAAAGCTCGCCTGGCGTCAGCTTGCGGTTAGTTCTTTCCGTGACACGGTAGTGCACGATGGCACCGTTCGGGCCTGAGCCCGAGATCGTCGCGAAGCTGATTTCGCGCAGCAGGTTCGTGTCGCGCCGGAACTCTTCAAGTTTTTGGACTGCCGTGATCTCGTCAAGCGTGCCGTCCGATGCCCAATCGTCGAGCCAGGCGAGATATCGCACGACGGCCGCACCGTCGCGCACATGGGCGGCGCGTGCACCGTCTATCTCCGCACTCGTCTTGATCGCCTTGGGCAGGATGCACGGGTCGGAGCCCTTGGCGAGAGACGCCGGTCCGATTGACGAGGCGAACCACTGCGCCGCCGTGTCGAGGTCAACGCGGACGCGCTTGCCCTGTGCTTTGAGCGCGGCGAGCCGCTCGGCAAGTTTTGTCCTGGGCAAAACCTTGGCGACCGTTGCCAGATGCGCCTTGGCATCACGCCCGATCTTGGCCGGATCTATGTAAAGTTCGGCCTTGCCGCTTGCCGGAACGATTGCGAACGCCAGCACCACCGGATTGTGCTCAACATCGCCGCCACGGATGTTGAAGAGCCAGCAGATGGAATCCGGCAACGTCAGAACGGCCGCGCTCTGTCCATCGGCTTTCAGCAGCTTCTGGATGTCCGCAATCTTCTCGGCGGATGCCTTGCCTGCGAACTCGACAGGCTGTGGGATGACCGGGGCAGAGGGCGGCGGCGGGCGCTGTTTGCCCCATGCTTTGTCGATGAGGTTGCGCGGCGTTGGCTTCAATCGGATGCCTTTCGGCGTCAAAGCCGCCTTGAAACGCGCGATCTCACTTGCCGTGTGCAGCCACGGATCGAAGCCGATGGTCTGACCTTTGCCGAGATGCTCGCCGAGCCACTCGGCCAGTCGCCAGCGCGGCAGCATGGAAATTTCGAATACGCTGGTGTCGGTCTCCGCCCTGGCCTGCACGCTGTATCGTCCGTCGGTGAACAGAACCGCCGCCTTACGTGCGATCGCCGCGATGCCGGCCGAGCCGGAAAACCCGCTCACCCAGCGAAGCCGCTCGGCGCACGCCGGCACATATTCGCCCTGATGTTCGTCGCTGCGCGGCACCAAAAGGCAGTCGATCTTCGCCTTGGCCATCAGCGCCCGCACGGCGGCGACGCGCTCTGCGACGGCGCCCGGATCGGACAGGTGGGAGAAGGTCTGGAACATGGGCTGCGATGAAGCGGTTAGGGCCGCGCTTCGTTCCTCTAGCACCGCCGGAGTGTCAATGTCGACCAGCCCGCGATGCGATCATGCCGTTCGATGTAAAAACCTGCGGCGCGATAAGCCGCGATGACGGCAGGCGCCTGCGGCACCAGAATTCCCGACAGCAGCAGCGTTCCGCCATTCGCGACGGCGCGCGAAAGCCGCGTCGCGAGTTCGATCAGCGGCCCGGCCAGAATGTTGGCGACGACGAAATCGAACGGCGGGGACTGCCGCAACCACGTGTGATCGAGACCCGCAGCGACCGCCACCGCGATGCGCGATCCGACGCCGTTTAAACGCATATTGTTGCTGGCAACCTTTACGCTCTGCGCATCCATGTCGGTCGCGACGATATCCGCGCCAGGAAGCGCCTTCGCGATGGCGATAGCCAGAACGCCCGAACCGCAGCCGAGGTCGAGAACGGTGTCGAAGTCATACGCGCGCGTCAGGCGGTCGATGGCGGAAAGGCAGCCGTAGGTCGTGGCGTGGTGCGCCGTCCCGAACGCTTCGCCTGCATCGATCAGGATCGTGTGCGGACCGCGCGCGATGCGGCCGATGTCGTGGCTGCCGTGAACCACGAAACGGCCGGTGCGCACAGGCACGAGCGCCGCCTGAGAAATGGCGACCCAGTTCAGATCCGGCACGGCCTCAAGCACGAACGGCGGCAGCGCGGTCGCAACAAAGGGGGCCAGTTCGGCGGCAATGTCGCGATCAGCAAGGCTGTCCTCGAAATAAGCCTCGAGCCGCCAGCCTGCCGCGCCATGCTCGAACACGCTCAAGGCGTCGGGCGGTTGCTCTAGAAAGTCCTGCATCGCGCCCCCCGCCTGGAAGGCAAGCCCGCGATCTTGGAAATCGGCCGTAACCTTGTGCGTCATGTGGGATCAGGCCGGCACGCCGCCGAACTCATAGCCTTCCGCGCTGGTCGGGTCCGGCAGATGGTCGAGCAGCAAGTCCCACATCTGATCGATATGGAGCGCGGCCTCGTGCGGAGGCAGCGTGACGAAGGTCCCGTCGGGCTTCTCGGTCACGATCCCATCGCGCAACAGCCGGTCGAGCGCGTCCTCGACATCGAAGTCGACGTGCACGCCGAACGTCCGGTAGAGGTACGTCTCAATCGCCAGGTCGATCGCCGGCAGGTCGGCGCGCGAGGCGCGTTCCTTCGCCAGTACGCTGTAGAGCAGCATCTCTTCCTTCACGTCTTCTTCAGCCGCGCGCGCCGCGATCTTAAGGATCACGCCGCGATTGTCCGCCATGGTGTGGAAGTAGAGGTTCTGCGCCATGACGACCATGTAGCGCTGCTTCTGGTTCATGAAGCCCATGGCCTGGCGCGCCGCGACGCCGCCAAGGCCGGCGAGTGCGCCGACGGCCGCGATGGGATTGGTGGTGAGCAGCGCGATCTTGCCGGCCGCGCCGATGGCGCCGACGCCGAGGCCACCGCTGGCGGTCAGGCCGAGCCGAAGCTTGTCAAAGGCCCGGAAGCGAACTTGCGTGTTGGGGAACACCATTTCGAGATCGGTGCGCGGGATGTTCTTGAACAGCTTCAGATAAATATTCTTGTCGTTGATCCCCGGAGGCAGCCGGTCGTAGATGCGGCGAGCACGCTTCTCCGCCTCCTCGCGATTGACGCGCTCTTCCTTCATCACCTCTTCGACGCGCACCGCGAACGGCTTCATCTTGAACATGATGAAAAGCCGCTGGAAGATCGGCACGTTGAACTGTTCCTTGCGCAGGAACTTCGAGTAGCTGCGCCGCTCGTAGCGCCGGTTCGACGCGCCGCGATAGTAGATGACGATGTCCTCGAACGCCTTCATGTCGACGTAGAGGTCGAGCCCGTAATGGCTGTCCTGCGTCAGGATCATCTCGACGTCTGACGGGTCGATGCGTTCGTAGTTGGCCTGCTGCAGTAGCCCCTCGACGCTCGAAATCACCCGAGACTTGAGCGTCGTGCGTTCATCCGCGCTGAAGCTGCGCGTCATCAGCAGATCGCTGTCCGGCGAGAACGCCTCGTAGGTCTGCTCAAGCTCGAGCAGCAGCGCGTTGTATTGTTGCTGGCGCCAGTAATCGAGATAGCGGAAGAAGCGCCGCGCCTCGGCCGCCTGCGTCGGCTGCCATAGCAACGGCTGCGTCAGGCGATCGAGCAGCGCAAAGCGCGTAACGGGGATGAATTTCTCGCGCTTACGCCGATCATCGGGCGCCAGAACGTCTTGGAAGGGCCGGTCCTTGAACGCGGCGTCCTCAGCCAGTGGCCGCGCACTGGTATTCGTCAAGTCGATGAAGCGTTCGATGAGCCCGGGCTTGCGGCCGTTTCCCGCCGTCATCTCAGCCGCTGTCATCACGCCACTCCCTTCAACCCACCCGCAGGTGGGTCCTTGATAGCCGCCGGCTTGCGCAATTGTCGAGCCTAAGCCCTTCGTTAAGCGCAACAATAGCGGCCATCCGTGGCGCCAGAACGGCTATGACGGCACGGTCGGGCGACCGTCGCCGGTTTATTCCCGGAGCAGCATCATTTGCTTGGGGTTCATTGTGAGCAAAACGCTGAATTGAAACAAAGCGGTTCATAACCGGGCCGTGCGCCACCGTACCGCCGCCGTTTCGCTAGGATGCTCAACGCGCGGGAAATGGACTTTCGTCGAGCGGTAGTGGGGGGATGGACCGTGCGCAGCGGAATAATATCCGGCTTTGCGATTATGGCGGCGCTGGCAAGCACGGTAGGCTCGGCCTCCGCCGATGATCTCGTAATGCCTTTCTCGTGCAGTCTTGATCGCGGCGAGGTCAGGCTGTCTCGCGCCAACGAAACCGTCTACCGCATGGTCGGAGGCCGTCAGGAAACGCCATTCACCGAGTGCGTCCCCGGTGGCCGCTGCGAGACCATGATGATCCA
>CADECN010000215.1 GCA_902825785.1 uncultured Hyphomicrobium sp.
GTCAGAACCCACGCGCTGTCGCCCTCGACAACGCTATAGTCGTGCATCGAGAACTGGTCCGAAAGGTTCACCGGGGCGAGGGGACCCGCCGCCAGACCGAACCCCTTGTCGCGCATCTGGTGACGGTGGAACGCCGACGTCATGGCGTTGTCCTGCGGACGATGCGGTGTCCAGCGCTGGATGCCGTTGTAGGTCAGCACGCCGTAAAATACCGCGCGGCGGCGCGCGATGGCGGCCGCGAACTGGCGGATAAATTCGGCTGAGACGAGGTCGAAGAACGCCGAGGCGGTCACCAAGTCGACCTTGGCGGGCAAGGCATCTTCAATCGCGTTTGCGAGGTCAACGCGCGCGAACTTGATCTCGATGGCGCTTGCGCCCTTGTGGACCTTCAATTCGCCAGCGCCGACGTCTTCGCCTTCGTCGGCCCATTTCAGAATTGCGCGGCGGGCCGCGGCCAGAAGTCCGGCGTCGTTATCGATCAGCGTCCAGTGCTGGCTGCCCGGCAGCAGCGGCGCGGTGGCACGCAGGTTCGCGCCAGTACCACACCCGATATCGACGACGCTCACACGGTCGCGCAAAGCGAAGCGCGCATTAAGGGCGGCCGAGAGTTCATGGTTGCGGGCGCGGGCATCGGCGGTTTCGCGCAGCGCGAGCCATTCAGGCGCGAATGCGGTTGCATCGGAAGAACTGGTTGGTGTGTTCATGGTCGCGTGCTCACGGACGTAGGCCGAGGATGACGGCGGCGAGCCGACGCGCGGTTTCGTGCCATGTGGGCAACGTCCGGCCGGCTTCCCAGGCGGCGTCCGCCAGACGGTCGCGCAGTTTCTTGTCGGTCAACGTTCGGCGCAGGGCAGCGGTAAGTTCGTCGGCGTTTCCGGCCTCGACGTGCAGGGCGGCAAGCTCGCCCGCAGTTTCGCCGGCAGCGCCGCCGGTTGCGACGATGATCGGCAGTCCGCGCGCCATGGCTTCCGCCAGAACCATGCCGTAGCCTTCGAAGAACGACGCGGACACGAACACGTCCGCGCTCTCGTAGAGACGATCGAGCGTCGCCGGCACGACCTTGCCGGCGAGCGTGACGCGGTCCTCAAGACCGTTGGCGGCGATGGCCTCTTGCAGCGCCTCGACCGCCAGCGGGTGACGATCGAGCGCGCCGGCGATGGTCAGTCGCCAATCGAGATCGGTCAGCGGCGCAAGGGCCGAGATGAGCAAGTTGTAGCCTTTACGCGGGACGACCGCGCCGACGCTCAAAATTTGTAGCGGCGCGCCAGTGCCGGTCGCGCGCGGGGCCGGATCGGTGCCGGGCTCGGCGACGGTGATCTTGTCGCGGGAAGCGCCCAGATGCTCAATGACGATTTTCTTGATGGCGCGGCTCGAGACCACGATGTGGTCGGCGCGCGCAAGGGCTGCCGCTTCGCTGGCCTTCAGCTCCACCTTGCGGGCATGTGGCAGATCGGTTTCCAGAAAAAGCGGATGGTGCACGAGGGCGACCACGCGTCCCTCGAGCTGGCGCAAGAGTTCGGGCGGAAAGGCGCCATAAGCCAGGCCGTCGAACAACAGTGCCGCCTCGGGCCGACGGCCGGCGAGAAGGCGCCGGGTTTCACCGATGTCGGTCTTGGTCGGATTTGGAAAAGAAGCCGGCAGTTGAAGGTGCTCGACCGTGACCCCAAAGTCGGGGAGCAACTGCATGACGCGGCGATCGTATGCGTAGCCGCCGGTGGGGCTGCGCAAGTCGCCAGGGATTGCAAAGAGCGCTTCAGCCACCGATCGGACCCTCGAAGCTCGCGCGCGCCAAGTCGGTCTCACTGAGCGTCACGCGTATCTTGGAAAGCTCTGGGCCGTCGACACCAAATGCGCCCGCGCGCGCTGCCTTTGCGATCTCGTCATGAACGTGCCGGCAAAGATATTCGGTTGTCGTCAGCAAACCTTTGAAGCGGGGCAGCGCATCGAGATTCTGGTACGAAAGCGGTTTGAGCGTTTGCGCAAGAACGTCGAGCGCCGCGCCGATGTCTACGACCACGTTCTGCGCGTTGAGCTTCTCGCGGAAGAAGGCAACGTCGACGATGAACGTCGCGCCGTGCATGTTCTGCGCCGGACCGAAAAACGGATCGGGCAGCGAGTGCGCGATCATGATGCGATCTCGAACCTCGACGGAGTACATCTCTTCCAATTCCGATCCCAATTAGGGCTGACGATAGCTAATGACCGGCGGCAATGTAGCGCCACCTTGCGACCAGATTCGTGGCAACTCATCGGGCAGCGCGTCGAAACTTATCTCGCGGCTGACGAGACAATCCAGCGCCTCATCATTCAAAAGGGCGATGGCCATTGCGAGGCGGTCGCGGTGTGCAATGGTCGCGCGCCTGGATGGCGCGACGTGGCCGACTTGTGAAGAGATAAGCTTCAATCGGCGGCTATGAAACGCACCGCCAAGCTCGACGTTAACCGTCTTCGTCCCGTACCAGCTCATTTCGACGATCGTACCCTCGAAGCCCGCGCTGTCGATCGCGGTCTGCAGACCGGCGGCGCTGGCGCTGGTGTGAAAGACAATCCCGTTGTCTTGCGGGATCTGGCCCACGGGGACGAAGGCAATGCCCAGGGCTGCCGCCTCCTCGCGTCGTGACGGCTCAATGTCGGTGATGGCCACAGACGTACCGGCGATGCGGCGTGCGAGGTAGGCGGTGAGCAGTCCGACGATGCCGGCCCCGATAACCAGCACGCGGTCTCCCGGTTGGATACCCGAATCCCAATGCGCGTTGAGCGCGGTCTCCATGTTGGCGGCGAGCGTGGCGCGACGAGAGGGCACATCTTCCGGCAATATGACGGTCGCGGCTTCAGGGAGTTGGAAATGATCCTGATGTGGATGCAACGTGAAGACGCGCCGGCCGACAAGGTTTTGAGGCCCGAGCGTGACAACACCGGTCGCCGAATAGCCGTATTTGACCGGGAATGGGAACTGGCCCGCTTGGTGGGGTGCGCGCATGCGCGCCCATTCGCTCTGCGGGACGTCGCCCAGAGCAACAAGGCGCTCGGTGCCGCGACTCAGGGCCGAGTACTCGGCTGCAATGCGGAGTTCACCGGGACGGGGAGCCTCGAGCCGCTCGGGGCGCAATTCTGCGGAGCCTGCTTTGACGTACCACAACGCGCGGGCCACGATGATCTGGCCGGCACTGCGCCGGCGCGACGCGTTCGTTGCGACATCGAGAGCGCGCTGCTGCTCGTTCATCTGGCAACACTCAATTTGTTATGACCATTGATATCGAACGCGCAGTTGTGAGTGGAGCGGCAGCCCAGGCCGAAAGCCTTACGACACCCGCGGGCTTGCAGGCAATCGCGACGCTCAAGCGCCGGCGCACATTGGTGCTCACGCTTAACCTTGCCACCTGGCTTACGCTTCTTGCCTGGGCGGCGAGCATACTTCAGACCGGTGGCTGGACGGTGTTCGAAGCCGTGGCCTTCATTGCTTTTGCCGTTGGCGCGCTGTGGCCGGTGCTCGGTTTCTGGAACGCTGTGATCGGCCTCGTCCAACTTCATGGCGTGCGCGCTGGGCTTGTGCGCGTCGCGCCGTTTCTCGCTGCTGGCCGGAGCGACACGGCCCTTTCGGTGAACACAGCCGTTCTGATGACGCTGCGCAACGAGGACCCCGCGCGCGCCTTCCTTCGCTTGCGGACAGCCAAGGAAAGTCTCGATGCGACCGGCGAGGGGGAACGGTTCTCGTATTTCGTACTGAGCGACACGGATCAGGCCGACGTCGCAGCCGCCGAGGAGGCCGCCCTTGCGGAGTGGCGTTCGGCGGAGGGCGAAGGCTCACGCATCGTCTATCGCCGCCGTAGTGCCAACACAGGGTTCAAGGCCGGCAATGTGCGCGACTTCTGCACGCGCTGGGGCGGCGACTTCGAACTCATGCTGCCGCTCGATGCCGATAGCCTGATGACAGGCAACGCGATCGTTCGGCTTGTGCGCATCATGCAGGCCTATCCAAAGATCGGGATTCTCCAGAGCCTCGTCGTTGGTACGCCGTCGCATTCGGCGTTCGCGCGCGTCTTCCAGTTCGGCATGCGCATGGGGATGCGGACCTATACCATGGGGCAAGCGTGGTGGACGGCCGACTGTGGGCCGTTCTGGGGACACAATGCATTGGTGCGGATTGCGCCGTTCACGCGCGATTGCGCGCTGCCGATGCTGCCCGGTCGTCCCCCTCTGGGCGGACACATTCTTTCGCACGATCAGGTGGAGGCGGTTCTGATGCGGCGCGCGGGATTTGAAGTGCGCGTCATGCCGGTCGAGGACGGTTCATTCGAAGACAACCCTCCTAACGCTCTGGAGTTCATGCACCGCGACGTGCGCTGGTGCCAGGGCAATATGCAGTATTTGAAGCTGCTCAATCTGCCGTGCCTGCTTCCGGTCAGCCGCTTTCAATTGTTATGGGCGATCCTGATGTTTGCGGGCGTGCCCGCATTTACGGTCATGATCGCTCTGTTGCCGGCGCTTGCTGTCGATGCCGCGGCGCAGCCGGAATTTCCGGTCGCTTCGGCGAAGGCGCTTTATGTGACGTTTCTGTTGATGTCGTTCGCGCCAAAAATCGCGGGTCTGATCGATGCGACGCTGACTCGCGGCGAGGTTCAGCGTTTCGGAGGGGCGATGAGCTTTACGCGCAGCGCGGCAATCGAGTTCGTCTTCTCGCTGTTGCAAGGGTCGCTGACCGCGATCCGCACGTCGCTCTTCATGGTCGGTCTGCCGTTCGGTCGGTCGATCGTTTGGAGTGGCCAGGCGCGCGATGCTCGCGGCGTCTCGTGGTCCGAGGCGTTCTCCGCGCTATGGCCGCAGCTTGTTTTCGGGATCGCGGTCATCGGGACGCTGCTCGTCATTTCGCCGACCGTTCTGTTGTGGAGCCTGCCGCTGACGGCAGGCTATCTGCTGGCCGTTCCGTTCGCGGTCCTGACGGCGTGGCCCCCGCTCGGGCGTTGGATGCAGAAGCGGGGTGTCGCGGCAATTCCAGAGGACCTGGCGCCGCCTCCTGAGGTGACGCGTGTCCAGGCCGGCAGGGGCTCGGATAATGGTGTCTGACGCACTCGCAGGCGTGTTCCACTCGCTCAGGATTTATCACGGTCCGACGGCGCCGCGTAAGGCGATGGATGCACTTTATGCGCGGTTCGTTTCAGCCGGCGACATCGTATTCGATATCGGTGCGCACGTCGGCGACCGCGTTTCGTCGTTCCGCAGGCTTGGCGCCCGCGTCGTGGCGGTCGAACCGCAACCGCTGCTCGCGCGCGTGTTGACCGTCATCCACGGCCGCGATCCAGATGTGGTGATCCTTCCCGTTGCGGCGGGCGCGGGCAACGGCGAACAGGTGCTGCACATCAATTCGCGCAACCCGACGGTGTCGACCTTGTCTGAGGCGTTTCCCAGGAATGCCGCGGGCGCCGTCGGTTGGGAAGGTCAGGCGTGGGACGCATCACGCGTGGTGCCGACGATCCCGCGCGCCGCGTTGCTCGAAAGGCTC
>CADECN010000216.1 GCA_902825785.1 uncultured Hyphomicrobium sp.
CCGGCTTGCCAGCCTTCCCTAAATTTTGCGTGGTCTGGCAATCGGGTCTCAAAGACAGCCCCGCGGGGGAGTTGGGCAAAGGCTTCCGCGTTCGCCTTTTTGAAAGCGGGTCGACTATCGAAAGAGTTGATCAGGAACCGATACGGTTTGCGCCATCGGTTGCAGAGGCCCACGATACTTTTCGCGGATTCGACATCCGGCGCTGAGAGCATGACCGGAATGACAACGAGATCAGCGTTGTTTACGGCGAACTCAATCACCTTCATGTCGAGGGGCGGGGTGTCGATAACACACCATGTGTAGCCGTCGGCAGCCAAGGCGCGCACGTCGCTTGACACGCTCCCCGGCTCCTCGAGCAAGTACGGCGCCACCCCTCTTCCTCTTGCGCACCACCACTTCGTGAGCGTGCCTTGGGTACCGTCGAGATCGATCATTGCGACTCGCTCGCCCTTGCCTTTGGCGAGACGGGTCGCAAGATTAGCGCTAACGAGCGACTTGCCGCTCCCGCCTTTGCAGGAGGCGACTACGAGGGCTTTCATCGGTTTTCCCATATGTGCACGTAAACTATTATCAGATGTGAACGTAAACATGATTCCTGTGTATACGTAAACAAATTGCTGTTGTGGACGTTAACCCGAAGGCAGCGCAGCGCAAGCGCGGGTCAGAAAAACTTGCTAAAATGCAGGCAGCGATCGGGGCATTGCTTTTTTAGCGAAATCGGAGGGTGTGACCCAATTGAGGGAAAGCGCTGCGCCTGAAAAGAGCGCTTAGACGCGAATCCGCATCAAAATCGACAGCCCGATGAACTCTTACTGTAAATCAGAACGTTAGCGCCTCTGGCTGCCGAAAGCGCTGTCGATAACTGCCCGAATGGAAACGAGTAACCGACCTCCCATTTGCCGCCAACCATGGCCCTCCCGGAGTGGGATCAACGGACAAGCGCCGGCCGTCCTAGCGCACACCAAATTCGCCGCTTCCGGGCCTCTCCAAATGCGATCGACCCCATCGCCGCGGAGAAGATCCAGGGCGATGTCGACCGACACGTAGCCGTAACGGGTCTCGATCGAAGGCACGCCTCGAATGGCGCAGATGCGCGCCGGGCTGCCTTTGCGAATGACGTGTGTCTTCTTTCCGAGTCTAAGCTGTTGGTCCATCGGCCGGTTGAAGGAGAGTGTGCGGCCGTGGAGAACGCGTTGGCCGCTCGCGTCGACGAGATAGCGCGTCTTGATGTACTCAGCGACAGCCTCGCGGCCCTTCGCGACTTCGTTCTCGGCTCTCTTGGCGACCCGTGATGCTGTGCCGCGTTTCTCGTAAATGTTCAGCGCCAAGCGCTCACCGCCGCAGAGGGCGAAGACTCCCCAAGCGCCGTCGCCACACCGCTCAACAATCACCTGCAATGGGCGCCGGTCACACTGCGTTCGATTCACGAGGCGGCGAATGCTGCCCTTTAGATCCCGATGCATCTCAGGCGGCCCTCTTGCTGGCGGTCGCCCTTGCGTAGCGCGCTCTCGCCTTGATAGTTGCGGGCTTTGGATTTGGTATCCGAGGCCGCCCGGACGGACGTGAGAGGCCAGCGCGCTTCCGTGTGAGGCGCTCGTAACGAGCGAGAGAGGCGGGGCTCAAGGGACCAGTACGCTGGTAGCCGCGTGGCAGAGGCGGCAGGCCAAGTCGACTGCGAAGCCGGCGACGGCGGTCGCAGAGTCCAGACAGAGAGAGAGTCGAAATCGGCTTCTGATCTCCGCGTTGCCGGCGCCGTTTGGGAAGGCCCAGTGAGTTCAAGTAGCGTTGCTGCACTTCGCGGGCTGAGCGCGTGCTACCGGAAAGTTTTCGCGGCTTCTCGATACCGTGGTACCAGCGGTGCGGCGGGAAAATCTCGTCAGAGTTGAGATGAAGAACCTCGACGAACTCCCCCACAACGTCACATGCCTTCATTGCCATGTATTGGGCGAACGTGATCCGCTCTGGCGGCTTGAAGCCTTTCAACGGACGTACGAGGAGGCCCTCAATTTTTAAGTACCCGCGCGCATCGTGATTTCTGATGCGTCGATAAACGACGGCATGAACACCGCGTTTGCCACGTCTCGCCTTCTGCAACTCATGGAGACGCTCGAGGATCTCGTGCTGCTCTCTCTCTGTGTACTGCGAAGGTGGCAACTCGCTCGCTTTTCGACCGCGGCGTTGGCGTGTTTTCCTTCCCGCCTTCACGTCGGCCTGTTGCTGCCGAAGCTCTTGAATGCGCCGCTCCACACGGCGGAGGTGCTCACGTGCCTCCGAGAGAGAGACCGAGTAACTGACGTTCGAGATCTTCCGTTTCATCTGCAACTCCGGCGCCCTCATCCAACGGCCCTAGCGTGGTCTGCCCTCGAGAGGACCTTCTCAGACCCGCACTTCTCCGACGGTGAGCGCTCCCTTGCTCGCTGCGCAGCTTTACGAGCCGTGTACTGGCGCTGATACAGCGTGGCCGGCGAAGGGTTCTCCAGCCTCGGTCGGCCTACAGGCCGCTTGGGGAGGCCAGCGAGCCGGCGCGCGACCTGCTGGCGACGCGCTACCGTCGACGGCGCGGGCGTGTCGGTGCGCCATGCACCGGCCTGAATTCTTCGTTTCGTCCTTGCCACTCTGGCTACCTTCCGTTTGCTGCTTTTCTCGCCCGCTGCTCGCGTCGAGCAAGCGACCTCGGGCTTGGGTTGAGCGTACGGCGACGGCCGACTGGCCGCCGTTTTGTGCTCGGCTGATCAATGATTCTGACATCGGCGACGTCGAGGAGGCGGGCTATCGTTTGAGCCGCATCGCCATACCGGGAGAGAGAGAGCCAACACGTCGCCGGCTGACGGTTGAGTGCAGAAGTGAAGCGAACCGCTGTCAGGGCGTGTTCGGCGACAAATGGCTGCCGGATTCCGCTCCGTCCTACAAAGATGTCTACTTTTGTAGACGCTAGCGGAATCTGCGAGGAGTTTGTCGCCTTAGGTCCCGGGGTCGTTCGCCCTGCAACTTTGTCCCGCAACCAAGCCATCTGATCGGCAAACGCGTCTTCGCCGCCGTGCGTGCCTCGGACCCAACCACCACGGCGTTTCTCGCCCGCCCACCGCGTTCGGATCTCGCAAAACCGCTCGGCAAGATCCTGGCGGTCGACCACAAACCCTGCCTCCAGCATGAGATCGGCGGCGTCCCGGTCGGCGTCCTGTAACCGACCCACCTGGGTTATCGGTAGCCCGGTGTCCGCTTGACCAAGGACGTGGAGGATTACCGGATTGTCAGCTTTGCGATCGAACACGCGCACGCGTCCGAGCATTTGAGCGACTGACGCATCAAGGAAGTGGCGCTGGAGTCGAGCGACGTGAATGTCAGGCACCGACTCTATTGGGAAACGCACCAAACGCCCGTCAACCATCGGCAGAGTGCGTGATTCTTTCGGGCGATCTTTAAAATCGCAGCAGTCGGTAAGCGCAAGAACGCTGTCGTCGTTCGCATGTAGCGCCTCGGTCAGCTTCACGAGTTCCTGCGTTTCCGGCATCTGCCTGCCTATAACAACGCCGAATTTCAAGCCGGTTAGGGCGTTGATGCCGCGCTCGCCACCATAATGAAGCGTGTAAACGCGCTCCGGCAGACCGAGTTTTTCCAGGGCGGTCAGAACATCTTTTTGTGCTCCGACAAAACCGTCATAGGACTTGCCTGCGATCACGCATTTCCCGTGACCGGCCCACCGTTCGGCCTCAACCCATATCAGGCGCCGGATCGCCATGAGAACTTCGGTCGGCTTGCCGGTGGCGGCATCGACCAGCCCGCTCTTGCCGAATGGCCGTTGCGGGTACTGTGTCAGATGGTAAGCGCCTGGTTCCGGCAAGACCCTAATGTCATGTTCGCGGAAGTCGTAACCCGCCCCGTGGAGCAGGCGCTTGGTCAGATCAAAGTCGAGCGTCCCGTCACTGATCACGGCCGGCGCGCCTTTAAAAATACCGGCGATATTCTTGATCACATGCGCTCTCACATGCTTTTTGCCGCTCGCCTCGAACAGCCGCACAGCCATCACTTCGTCTCGCGCAGAAATGTTGAGAGAGGCTCGGAAGGCTTTCAGTATCTCAGTGAACAAAAGTGAGATGTCGAGTTTCTCGCCGGCTTCGCGAAGAAGACTTTCAATCTCGACGCGCGTCTCTTTCGCATCCTCCGCTAGCTGCGCAAGGGAAAGCGAGAGTTCCTCCATACGATTGCGGATCGATCTTTGATGCGTTCCGATCGAAGAACTTATGACGTCAGTTTTCGGCGTTGTCTTCTCAATGAACTCTCCGGACGGCTGCTTATGGTGCACCGTCTGTTTCACTCGAAGGAAGCCAAGCTGATCAGTCTTGATGCGACCTTCCGAGCGCTCGAGAACACTTAATATTTGAGCGTAGGCATTGCGAGCGTCGGTAGTCGCGTGCAGGGAAACTGGGTCTTCGCTGGGGACCGCGGCTGAACGCTTGGCCAATTCTCTTTCGCGCTTAGCTTTTCGCCGTGCTTCTTGAGCGGCGCGTCGATCGGCCCCCTTCAGGCGCCCGATTTTCGGCAAAGGATCTCGGCGCCTGCGCACCGACGTGCCAGCCACAAATTCGCGCAATTCGTCTAGCGAGCGGCCGGTTTTGCATGGCTCTGCAAGAGCTATCGCGAGAATAGATTCATCAACGTTGAAGAAGTCGAATCTTTCGTCTGAGCGCTGAACCAGAGTATGAATGTGGGCATGCTGCAGAATGTTGTCGTTTACGAACGTTCGCGGATTAATAAACCACTTGCAGTTCTCTTTGAGCTTGCAGGTTTCGCAAACCCTCCTCGCCGACCGGCCTGCTTGCTCTAAAGCCTGCGCTGCACGCTGTGTGCGGACGTCCGCCTTACAGTGCCGCTGCCGGCCGCGCAGCCATCGAAGGTGATTTTCAAGCGCTTCATAAGTTCGCTCGCCGTCATGCTCCGCGCGAACTGAGCGCGCCTCAAGCAGATCTTTCCACTCCGCCTCACGGCTGTGGTTGACTTCATGTGCGAGCTGATCGGTCGGCAAGAACGTTGCTACGCGCTTGCCAATCAGGCGATGGGGAGCCATCACTTTACGCCAGGTCGTGGATTTGCCGATACCTGGAGGAGCCTTGATGATGTCAAACCTCGGGCTGAGCACCAATGGCGTTTCGTCAAAAGTCTCGCGAGGGCTGAAGGCTGCGTCTCGTGCTTCGGTGAATATCTTCTCTAGCTCTGCTCTCGCACCCGCAACCGTCCGCACGGTGAAACCAACTGAAGCGCGCTTGAAAGCACCGATGGCTCGCTCGTCATCGACGATTGAAGTGCGTTGGTTGCGAGCAAGGAACTTATCGAAAGTGTATTTGTACTCCTTTAGCCAAGCGGATTCGTTTGCGTGCTCGCGAAGCCGATCATCAAGCGGCACCTCGTCGACCGCCAGTCTCTCAATCTGAGCGATCACGGCTTGCCGATAATGCTCGAGAAGCCAAAGCGCGCGATC
>CADECN010000217.1 GCA_902825785.1 uncultured Hyphomicrobium sp.
GGGTGCTGCGTGAATTGGGAGCAAAACATGTATCGGGCGTTTGCAATTGCGGCCGTCTTTCTGCTTGGCCTGGCGACGGGAACGCGAGCCGACATCGATCTGGAAAAGCTCGATCCGGAATTTCGCGCGCATCAAGCCTGCATCTATCGCGGACTCGATGTGGTCAGGCGTGAGCCCACGCTACGGCACGCCGACCGCATGAAGACTTCGATCTTCAATCAAGCGCTCGTGCAAGACACGAAGTTGATCGCCAAAGGCGGAGCGGTGCGCTCCGATGGCCATTGGTTCGCGTTGAGCTTTAGCTGCGACCTGACGAAAGACTGGATGAAGGCGACGTCGTTTTCATTCACGCTCGGCACGGAAATACCGGAGCGCGAATGGAACGACCTGGGCCTCTGGCGCTAGCGTTCGCGAAGCGCCGGGTCGAGTGACGGTCTAGCGCTTGCCCTTGGTCGGCGCGGTGGCGGAAACGTGCGGAGGCCGTGACGGCGTTGCGGACGTCGCCGGCACGTCCTCGCGGAAGGCATTTGTGATCGGATAGCGCCGGTCGCGCCCGAAATTGCGGGCCGAGATCTTGACGCCCGGTGCCGCCTGCCGTCGCTTGTATTCGGCAAGATAGAGCAACCGCTCGACCTTCTTCACCGTCTCGGCCGCGTGCCCGCGCGCGATCACGTCTGCAACCGGCATCTCGTCCTCGACGAGCGCACGCAGGATGTCGTCAAGGTCTTCGTAAGGCGGCAGCGAATCCTGGTCCGTCTGGTTCGGCTTCAACTCGGCCGTCGGCGCCTTCGTCAAAATCCGTTCCGGGATCACGATCCCGCCCGGCCCAAGCGCGCCGTCGGGCATGTGAGCGTTGCGCCAGCGCGAGAGCGCATAGACCTCCATCTTGTAGAGATCTTTGATCGGATTGAAGCCGCCGTTCATGTCGCCGTAGAGCGTGGCATAGCCGACCGACATTTCGCTCTTGTTGCCGGTGGTGACGACCATGCCCCCGAACTTGTTGGAAATGGCCATCAGCATGGTGCCGCGCACGCGGCTCTGCAGGTTCTCTTCCGTGATGTCGGCATTGGTGCCGGCAAACAGATCCTTGAGCCCCCAGGTGAAGCCCGCGACTGCCGGCTCGATCGAGATCTTGTCGTAGCGGATGCCGAGCGCCTTGGCGCAGGCGGCGGCATCGAGAAGGCTCTCGTCGGAGGTATACTTCGACGGCAGCATGATGGCGTGCACCTTGTCGGGTCCGAGCGCATCGGTCGCCATGGCCGCGACGAGCGCGCTGTCGATACCGCCGGACAAGCCCAGAACAACGCCGGGAAACCGGTTCTTGCGCACATAGTCGCGCAGGCCCAGCACGCATGCATTGTAAGCGGCGGCCGGCCCTTCGGAAATTTTTGCGATCTCGCCCCTTGCGCAGCGCCAGCCGTCGGAGCCGCGCGTCCAGTTCGTGATGGCGATCGCCTCGCGCCAGGCGGGAAGCTGGACCGCGAGTTCGTTGCCCGGGTTCAGAACGAAGGAAGCGCCATCGAATACCAGTTCGTCCTGGCCGCCGACCTGGTTCAGGTAGACGAGCGGCAGACCGCTTTCGACGACGCGCGCGACCGCGACGTTCATGCGCCGGTCGGCCTTGGGCCAATCGAACGGCGACCCGTTGGGCGAGATCAGGATTTCCGATCCGGTCTCGGCCAGCGTTTCGACCACGTCGCTGCCCCAGATGTCCTCGCAAATCGGCAGGCCGAGCCGGACGCCCCGCACCTCGATGGGTCCGGGCATGAGGCCGGGCGCGAACACCCGCTTTTCGTCGAATACGCCGTAGTTGGGAAGGTCCACCTTGCGCGATACCGCAACGATGCGGCCGCCATCGAGAACGGCCGCACCGTTGTAAAGCTTGCCACCCTCGCTCCAGACCGTTCCCATGACGACGGCCGGTCCGTCGGAGCAGCGAACCGCAAGCTCTTCAAGCGCGCGGTGCGTCGCCTGCTGGAAGGCTTTCTTGAGAACCAGGTCCTCGGGCGGATAGCCGTTGAGGAACAACTCGGGAAAAACGATCAGATCGGCGCCGGCGGACTTGGCCTGCGCGTGGGCGGCGAGCGCCTTGGCGGAATTACCGGCAAGGTCCCCGACAACCGGGTTCAACTGGGCGAGCGCGATGCGGAAGTGATCGCCGGGCGGCTGCTGCATACGTGACGTCGGATCCTGTCGATTGCTTGGGTGCCGCAGTCAAAAAGATGACCTTGTGCGCCGATAGGCACCTAATTATACCTGACGGCTCGGGTTTTTGCCTTTCCTACAGCAATTTGAGCAAGTGTCATGTTTGTCGATTGGCCGCGGCGACTGGCGTATTTCGCGTGCTTGCTGCTCGTTGTCCTTGCATTGGCCCAGCGCGGCAACGCCGAAACCCCACGCCCGCTGATACCGCCGCCCAGCGCCTCCCCCACACCACTGGCCCCCTCGCTGCCGACGCCGCCGATCATACCCGAGCAGCCGCAAACCGTCCCCGTTGCGCCATTGATCGAAAAGGCGCCCGCCGCCGATGACGCACCCAAAGCAACCGACGACGCAAAATACATTCTGGACGACACGCGCGGTGAACGGCTGTTTACCAACGTTTGCAGTGAAAGGCTGAAACCCTTCACCGAAACCCTTCGCAGTGGTCATACGTCGAGCGACGCGCTTTTTTCGTACTTTGACAAAGCCAACAAGGCCGACCGCGAAATTCTCCGCGCGCTGGTGACGTATTGCGCCAACGGCCGATTTGTCCTGGGCCAGCTCAACGAAAAGCTGGAGTGCGTCGAATACTACGATCTCGAACGGCGCCACGTCGAAGTCATCCGCCGCCTTATGATCATAAGGCCCGAGACCGCCGACCTCGTCGCGATCGGCTGCGTGAACACCAAAGAGACGCTGAAATTCTGGACCCTGCGCGCCACCGGCATCCTGATCGACCACAGTAATATCCAGCGCGTGGAGATCAGCGGCGCGCAGATTTCCTATGGCGTGACGATCGGCGGCGGCACCAAGATACCGGGAGGACTGTCGATCGACTCATCCTCCCTTGGCCGCATTCTCGAAGTGACGGGCGACAGCGAGATCGGCACCGCGTCGAAGCCCGACGACACCAAGGACAAGACCGCGAGCACAACCCAGTTCGACATCAGTCGCACCGTCATCGACGGAACGGTGGTCTTCCGGAAGGCCAAATTCCATTCGAACGTGACCGCGCCCGGAAATCGCATCGAGGGTGTATTCGAGATCCTGAACAGCACCTTCGAGAATCAGCTGAACCTGCGAAACGCCTCTATCGGCGGACATCTGTTGATGGAGGACGTGACGGTCGGCGGCGAAACACGGCTCACGTCCACACACCTGAAGTCGCTCTACATCACGCGCGGCACCTTCAAAAAGAATGTCAACGCCGAGCTCATCCGTGCGACCGGCACGACCTCGATCATGGACAGCAAGTTCGACGGCGGGCTGTCTCTCAGCCAGTTGTCGTCGGGTGTCGTGTCCATCGGCCGTTCGGAATTCGGGACCGAGCAGAAGCCTGATGACGGCACGCTCTACATGACATCGACGGCGGCCGGCTCGGTCACCATTTCGAATTCGACGGTGCGGAATGTGTTCTTCGCCGGCAATTCACGCGTCGGCTCCTTCGATATCACCACGACGAAGGTACCGCGCTTCGACTGCACGGACTGCATCATCGAGCAGTATCTGTTGCTGGGCGGCGAGTTCTCGAAGGAAGTTAGGCTTTGGGGCTCGCACATCAAATCGCAGCTGCGCCTGCGCGAGCGCAACATCTGCGCCCGCTGGACCAAGGACGCGATCCTCGATCTGCGCGGCCTGCAGACGCAATCGATCGCCGCCGACTACGACGACCTGATGGTGTTCGACGCCCCGCCGCCGACAGACAAAGACAAAAAACAACGCTGCGCACGCAAAACCGTTCGCACCCTGATATCGGGCGCCAGCTTCGAACAGATCATTCCGGGGCTGAGATCGCTCAACGAGCCCGACCTGCCAACCGACAACCCGCACCGCAAGGCGTGCGCCACGTCAGCCAATCAGACGAGCATTCTCGACCACACCTCGGATGACGTTTTGTGCTGGATCGAGCATGGCCTTGGCACCAGCGACAACAAGCAGGTCTATGATCCCCGCCCCTACCAACTCGTCGCCTCAGCCTTGGAAACAGCCGGCCGCAACGATAGCGCCGTCGATGTCCGCATCGCCAAGGTGGACGCCGAGGACTTGGCCGCGCGCAAGGATTTCTTTTACTACCTGAAAGTCCCGTTCAAGGGCTTGTCGTATCTGATCTCCGGCTACGGCTATCACAACGAGTGGGCAATCGGCTGGTTCCTTGGACTTGTAGCCATCGGTGTCGTCGTGTTCGTGTTCGGGCGCTTGCCGCACGCCAACGTGCTGTCGCACATGCCGAAGACCGACGCTTTTGCCCTTGGCTGGTACGCATTCTGGTTCTCTGTTGACCGCGCGGTACCGCCGCTCGTTCTCGACACCTCCATGAACGAGTATTCGATCCTGAAGCCGTGGGCGCGCGGCTACTACTATCTGCACCGCGCGCTCGGCACGATCATCATCACGGTCGCGATCGCGAGCCTGACCGGCGTGTTCAAATAGGAAAGCCGCAAGGCGCACGGCAATCGAGCAGGGTTAGTCCTCGCCGTCGTCGCACACGGTCGGGAACTCGACGTCCGGATCCCAGCAGATGTCGTCGTCCTGCACGGTGGCGCGCGCCGGCACCACGGCCGGCGCACAAATCGCGGCGAGACCCACTCCAGCAAGCACGGCCCAAAGGCACAGTCGGCGCCACATGGTGGAAGCGCTCCTCTGCGTGCCGGACATGACGCCGGCGTTTACGCGATCAGTGTCCGCGGCTCCGGATTGGCGTCCTGAGCACGCTCCTTCTTCAATTGCTCCGCGACAAGGAACGCGAGCTCGAGCGCCTGGTCGGCGTTGAGCCGCGGGTCGCAATGCGTGTGATAGCGGTCGGACAGATCCTGATCCGAGATCGCTGTCGCGCCGCCTGTGCATTCGGTGACGTTCTGGCCCGTCATCTCGATATGGATGCCGCCGGCGTGCGTACCTTCCGCACGATGCACTTCGAAGAACGACAGCGATTCCTTCAGAATGCGGTCGAACGGCCGGGTCTTGTAGCCGGTTGCCGCCGAGATCGTGTTGCCGTGCATGGGATCGCACGACCACAGCACCGTCCGCCCGGCTTTTTTCACGGCGCGGATCAGCTTCGGCAGGTGGCTTTCGACCTTGTCGTAGCCGAACCGGCAGATGAGCGTGAGCCGGCCCGCCTCGTCCCTCGGGTTCAGAACGTCGATCAGGCGCAGCAGCCCGTCGGCGTCCAGCGACGGACCGCACTTGAGCCCGATGGGGTTCTTGATGCCGCGCGCGAACTCGATATGGGCGTGATCGGGCTGACGCGTACGGTCGCCGATCCAGATCATGTG
>CADECN010000218.1 GCA_902825785.1 uncultured Hyphomicrobium sp.
CGTACTGGATCACCTCCTCGCGCCGCTCGTGCTCGAAATCGACGTCGATGTCGGGTGGTTCGCGCCGCTCATTCGAGATGAAGCGCTCAAACAGCAGATCGATCTCTGAGGGATCGACGCCCGTAATTCCAAGCACGTAGCAAACCACGCTGTTGGCGGCGGAACCGCGACCTTGGCAGAGGATGGCTTTTGATTTTGCAAAGCGCACGACGTCGAAGACGGTCAGGAAGTAGCGCGCGTAGTCGAGCCTGCCGATGAGCGCGAGTTCTTTCTTCAGCAGCAGTTCTATTTTGTCGGGGATGCCTTCGGGATAGCGGTCCCGGGCGTGCGCCCAGGTCAGGTCTTCCAGATGCGCCTGCGGAGTCTTGCCGGGCGGTACTGGCTCGTCCGGATACTCGTAGCGAAGCTCATCGAGCGAGAAATGAATGCTTTGAGCGAACGTCACCGTCCGCGCGACCGCAAGAGGTTCGCGCGCAAAGAGGCGTGCCATCTCCGCGCCGCTCTTGACGTGCCGTTCCCCGTTGACTTCGAGCCGATAGCCGGCGTCCGCGATGGTGCATTTTTCGCGAACGCAGCTCAGCACGTCAGCAAGCCGGCGACGCGACGGCTCATGATAGAGCACATCGTTGCTGGCGATGAGGAGCACTCCTGTCTTGTCCGCAAGCTCCGCGAGTTCACCCAGCCGGCGGCGCTCGTCGCCGCGATAATGGAAGTTTGCCGCCAGATATGTTCTCCCGGCGGCCGTCTTTGACAAAAGCGCAAGCCGCTCGGCGAACGGCGCATCGAGCGCTGCCGGCGGCAGAGAGATGAACAGCTGGCCCCGCGAAGCCGCGATAATGTCGTCGAATTGAATATGGCATTCGCCTTTGAGCGCGCGCCGGTTGCCGGCGGTGAGCAGGCGCGCAAGGCGGCCGTAGGCGGCGCGATCCGTCGGGTAGCAAGCAACCTCGAAACCGTCGATCGTGACGAGGCGCGCGCCGACGAGCAACCGGATGCCGGCTTCCTTTGCCGCCACATGCGCGCGCACGACGCCGGCAAGCGTATTGCGGTCGGCGATGCCGATGGCGGCAAGACCCAGCTCGGCGGCGCGGGCGATGATCTCATGAGGGTGCGACGCCCCGCGCAGGAACGAGAAGTTCGTTGCGGCGACGAGTTCGGCGAAGGCGCTCATGCGAATACCCCGTGCACGAACCAGCGCGGCGCCAGCACGCCGTCCTTGTAGAAGCCGGCACGAAAGAGCCAGAAGCGGCGTCCGACGCTATCTTCGACGACGTAGTAGTCGCGCTCGACGCCGGTATCCGATATGCGCCACCATTCCGGTGCGATGCGCTCAGGTCCCTCGGCGTGCTGCACCTGATGCAGGACGCCACGCCAGCGAAAGCGCCGCGGCGGACCTTCCGGTATCAGGGCCATGATCTCGCTCACTTCCTCAGGCCGCGCCAGCAACTGCGAAGGCCGGGCGGCGGAGGGAGCATTTGAATTCCAATCCGCAGACGTGCCATCGGCGGCGTGCCGCAGGATGACAGCGCGCTCCGGGATGTGGCTCTGCCGGGGGTGCAGCCGACGGATCGCCTCGTTGCCGAGACGTTGCGCCAGCCGGTCGATCAATCGCGCTTCATTGTCGGCGTCATCACGGCTTTCCGAATCTAGAGACGCTTGCCGGTCAGCCAAAGGCCCGGCGACGGTGACGTGAAGTGCCGCGGCCTCGAACCCGTAGCCCGCATCGAGCCCGCCCGACAGACGGCCAAGACGTAGCGAAATGAGATACGCAAGATGCTTCGCATCGCGGCTCGGCTGCGCCAGGCCGATGTCGAGCGAGGATACCTCGCCATCGGCGCGGAAGAGCAGCAGACGCAGATTGCGCGCGCCGACGCCGTCCTGCGCCAAGCTTTCATTGAGGATGAGGAGCAGGCGTCGCGCAGCCTCCAGGACGTGCTCTTCGCTGAAAATCGGTTCCGCGAATGAAAGCCGCGCGTGATAGCAGGGCGGAGGAGAGGCGGGCTGCAACGGATCTGCGGCGCGCCCCAACGCCTGGTCGAGGCGCAGCATCAGGTGGGCACCAAAGCGCGCGGCGAGTGGCGCACGCGGCTTGCGCAGTAGATCGCCGATGCGCCGGAATCCCAAGCGATGCAAGAGGGCAAGCGTTTCGTCGGGAAGGCGTAACGCCGCGAGCGGAAGGACCTTGATCGCAGCTTCTTGTCCATCTGAAGCAACGATCATGCGGCTTTCGTCGCCGTGGTGGGCAACGGCCCACGCCGCGCCCGCGGTATCTGCAATGGCGATGCGGGCCGGAAGACCGAAACGGCGCAGACGATGAGCGAGATCGTCCTGCAAAGGCGCTTCGCCGCCGTGGAGGTGCGCACAGCCCGCAATATCGAGGAACAGGCCATCGGCGCCGTTGGCCTCGTCCCAGGCCGAAACGACCGGCGTATAGCGCAGACACCAGAGTGCGAGCTTGCGCAAGGCGACAGCGTCGGCCGCGGGATCGGCCTCACGCGATTGCAGGTCGGCTGCTTTCGAGCGTGCATTCGACAGAAGCTCGCCACGTATAAGCCCGCAGGCGCGCGCGGCCTTGTTGAGCGCAACGAGGCGCGCGCCACCCTTGCCGGGTGCGACGAGCACGAGCGGGCAATGAATGTCGAAGGCCTCAGCCTGCGCGGCGCATGCGTCCTGCGTCAGCGACAGGCGTGCGATCGGCCAGTTCTTCAGCCAAACGGAAACGACACGCGGCATGATCCCACTCGAGTTGCCATTGGCCGGTACGACCGTTGCGGCAGCGCTCCAGCGCCACACGCCATCGTGGCGATACAATTGCGCCGAAGCAGTCCTTCGCTGCCGGCGCAGTTGCAACGCGCCAGCGGGTTTGAGCGGCACTCGCACCGATCGCCCGGTGAGCGTGCAAAAGCACAAGCGGCATATCGGAGGCAGCGGCGGCAAGGCTCAGCCTGCGGCTGCTCGTCAGGTCCTGGTCGTTCGCGGCCACTCCGACGACAAGCGCGGCGGCCTTCGAGCGCAAGGCCTCTTCCATCGCCCAAAGTGCATCTTTGTCACCTCTTGTTTCGACCAGGATGACGTTGCCGGCATCGAGGCCGAGCTGACAAAGCCCGTGACCATACGGTTGGCCGAAGTCTGCAAAGGAGCGTCGAGGGGAAACCAAAAGCGCTGGGCCGGTGCGTAAGCGGCGAGCCAAAGCAGCGAGGGCAACGGCAAAGCCGAATGCCGAAGGTGTGTCGCCGTAGGTCGCAGCCGAAATCTCGTGCAGCGCCCCGCAGGCGAGCCCTGCGCCCGGAAGATGCTGGTCGACCTCAAACAGGCCGAGCGGGAGATGCGAACCCTCAGATCGATGCGCGTTCCTTCCGCCGCTCTCCACGAGGCGGCGGAGCGCGACGACCCGGTCGTGATTGTGTCCGGAAGAGATGGCGGGAAGGAAGGGCATCGGCTGCAAACGATTGTTGAGGAGACAAAACAGCATAAGAACAAATAGTGAACAAGTCAAACGCTTTAAATGGCTGGGCGCGGTGCGCTCCGCCGCAAAAACCTCGATTGGGGATTGCGGTCTCAGTAACCGTCGACGACCGTGTAGGGCTGAGGAAAGCTGCCGCACAGCGCCATCAGCCCTCCCAAACCTGTCGCCAGAGATTTGACGGCAAACGAAAACAGCCGCAGGCCCCGCTTCGGGACCACAACGGCGACCAGAAGACCGACAGGGGCGAGCAAAAGCCCTTCAACCAACTTCGCGAGCGAGCTTGGGGCAAAAGACACGATCGCAGAAAGCCAGCCCGAATTATTGATGGTGACGAGTACCTTGTTGGCGGCCACGCGCCGCGCCCGGTTGAACAGCCATTTGAGCGTCGTGCGCTCTTCAGGCACGTTTTCGTAGACGACCGCTTCGTCAAGCCAGCAGATGCGGGCTCCAAGCTCTCGTGCCCGTTGGAAGAACTCACCGTCCGACCCACCGGTGAAACGTAACCGCTCGTCGAACCGCAAATTAAGCCCGCCACGCGCGACAAGCCGCGACTTCATGAACGTGTTGCTTGTGGCGGCGCTTTTCAGAGCCAGGCCGGTCGCGCGATGTTTGCGCTTCGGCAAACCGACCCAGGTGGGAGCGTCGGGAGGGTAGATGTATTCGACCGGACCCTGAAATACATCGCAATCCACCTTCGAGGACGCCACAACAAAACTCTCGAGCCAGTCTTGGCTGGCCTGCTCGTCGTCGTCGATGAACCCGATCCAGTCCGGGTCACTCTCAAGAGCAATTTCCATCGCCCGGTTGCGCGCAAGCGGAATCCCGGCATTGGGCTCAAGCGCGTATCGCAAATCGATGCGGGGGCAATTTTTAGCCATCGCGTCGAGCTTGTCTCGACTGATCGGCTCGGAATCGTTTTCAACGACGATGAGCGTGGCGACGAGATCGTTGGGCATGTTCTGCCCAAGCAACGACTTGACACACGCCTCAAGCATCTTTGGCCTTCGGCGTGTGCAGACGGTGAGCGCTATTTTCAAATCACGCCTTCAAATGGAGAAGTATTGTCGCACTTTCCGCGGAGCGAAGAACGACATCAGATCTCCAAAAAATTTAAGCGTGTAGTACGTGAAAGCAAGACCCATTGCAGCAAGCCACCCCGCGACACCGAGGCCGGCCTGCCGATACCGCGCCGTAATGCGACCGGGTGCATTAACGAGGTCTCGAAGATAGCGCCAGACCGACCCAAGCGGCGATGCGCGGAACCAAACGGCATTCTTGGTCGCGCCCACCATCATCATGTCATGACCGTGACAGATTGCGCGCGACACGAAGTGCGACATCCCTTCCGGCGGCGGATGCGAAACGCGAGCCGCGCCGTGCCGATAGATCTTATAGCCATGCGCCCTCAGATTGGCCGCGAGCGCCGCGCACGCGCCGCGATAGCTCTTCAGCGTAGGAAACGGGTTCTCCCTCAGGATGTCGCCGCGAAAGACGACGTTGTTCGCGTAGAAACCGCGGGTTTCATAAATCTCGGGACGTCCAGCGCTACCTTGCGTTTCGAACTGCCAGAAGGCGGAGACCAGCTTTTCGTAGAACGTATCGTTCGACAGATAGGTCTCGCCACCAATAACCTTGATGTCTGGATTGCGCAGCGCATCCATCAGAAGCGCGAGCCAATATCCGGTATGATGTCGCTGTCGACAAAGAAGATAAGGTCGGCATTGGTTTGCCGTACACCGAAGTTTTTCTGCTCGTAGTACGGAAGTCCAACGGCTTCCAATAGTCGAACTGTGCCGGGCCAAGTCTTCTCATCCACGCATTCAGCAAGTACGGACGTAGGCAGATCCTTCGGAATCTCTTCCGGATCGTAAATTAGAATGAGTTCAAATTTTGCGTTCGTCTTGTTCGCGTAAGCTGCGGCCTGTGTATTCAATTGGCGCAGCATATCA
>CADECN010000219.1 GCA_902825785.1 uncultured Hyphomicrobium sp.
TGCTTCTCCATCATGTCGGGAGAATTCACTTCCGTGTACCCGGCCTTGGCGAGCCTGCGGCGCATGTAGGCAATCAGCGTCTGGAACAGCGTCCAGCCGTTCGGGTGCCAGAAGACCGAGCCCGGCGCCTCCTCCTGGAAATGGAACAGATCCATCTCGCGACCGAGCTTGCGGTGGTCGCGCTTCTCCGCTTCCTCAAGCTGATGCAGATAGGCCTTGAGTTCGTCTTCGGTGGTCCAGGCGGTGCCATAGATGCGCTGAAGCTGCGCGTTCTTCGCATCACCCCGCCAATAGGAACCGGCGAACTTCATCAGCTTGAACGCTTTGCCGATCTGTCCCGTCGCCGTCATGTGCGGACCGCGGCACAGGTCGAGCCAATCGCCCTGCTTGTAGATCTTGAGGTCCTCGCCTGCGGGGATCGCATCGACCAGCTCGACCTTGAAGTTCTCGCCCTTGTCGCGGAAGAACTTCTTGGCTTGATCGCGCGACCAGAGTTCCTTCGTGAACGGCGCGTTCTTGGCGATGATCTCGTGCATCTTCTTCTCGATCTTCGCCATGTCCTCCGGTTCGAACGGCTGGTTCTTGGCAAAGTCATAATAGAAGCCGTTCTCGATCACGGGGCCGATCGTGACCTGCGTGCCCGGCCACAGCGCCTGCACCGCTTCCGCCATCACGTGCGCCGCGTCGTGCCGGATGAGTTCGAGCGCGGCCGGGTCCGTGCGCGCCACGAAATTGATTGCCGCGTCTTTACCGATCGGATCGTTAAGGTCGCTTAGGACGCCGTCGAGTTGCATGGCGACCGTGCGCTTTGCGAGCGACGGCGAGATCGACTTGGCGACCTCGAAACCGGTGGTGCCGGATTTGACCTGGCGCTTGGCGCCATCGGGGAACGTAAGGGTGACGTCGGTCACGGCAGTCTCCTTTGCTCACTCGCCGCCAACGGGCGCGGCGTAAGACGATTTTTCGAGGCGCTAGATCGACGATTTCGCGCACCGAAGTCAAGCGGCGCAACCGCTTCTCCGGTCCGCCAACCCTGGAGCGCCAATGCGTTGGCCGGGCCAAGAATTCTCAGGTGCCCCTGCCCACGCCTGACACAGCCGCGCCCCTCTCCCGCCCCGCGTCCCAGCATCGGCTTGACGGGCAGCGCCGACTCCGCGACTGCTTGAAAACAGGAGAGATTTTCATGCCGCCGACACGCCGGCCCACCGTTACGGTCGTCCCGATGTGCTTCGCCGCTGTGGGCGCGGCGGTGTTGATCCTCGCGCCGGCACCCGCCGCCGCCCAATCCGCGCCGGCGATACCGGGCGTCTATCTCGAGATCGAGGGTCAGGCGGCGTTTGGCGCTTCGAACACTGACGTTGGCTTCGTTCCGCTCGACCCGTTCGCGGAAACCGGAGCGTCGGCAAAGCTCGACGATGGCGACGGCCGCGCCGGCGCACTTGCGATTGGTTATACCTGGAGCGGCGGCTGGAGCGCGGCGGTGCGGGCCCGCCACGGCGAAATCGACGATCGTGACGGCCCCATTCAGCCGGGCGTTGTCGCCTACGTGCCGGGCGACGATCTCATACCTGGCGGCTTCCCGGTTCCGCTTGCTGAAGCACAAACCCAAGTGCGCCTCAAGACCACCACCGTTGATTTGGAACTGGGCAAAGACATCTCGTTCTCAGGCATTCCCTTGTACGTCTACGGCGCCCTCGCCTACGCTGCCCTTGACCGCAAGATCTCGATTGCCGACGACGGCTGCGGCTGTCTTCCGCTGAACCTCGCGATGGCGAACACTTTCCACGGCGTCGGACCCAAGATCGGCGCACGCGCTACCGTTCCGATCGCAACAGGTGTCGACCTAGCGGGCGGTGCTTCGCTTGCTGCCCTTTTCGGACGAACAAAATTCAAGAGCGAACTGAACAATCTGCCCCTCGACGTGACACCCCGATACGCCGAAGGTGACGACCGCGTGGTCGCCGCGGCCAATGCCGAGGCAGGCTTGGTCTTCACCTACGGCGCGGCCAGTATGACGCTCGGCTACCGCGTCGACGCCATCTTCGACGCGCTCGACAGCGATCAACGCGTGGCGGCCGAGTTCCTGGACTACGGTTTCCCTGCCATCGGTGAGCGTCACGACGATGTCGTAACGCACGGCCCCTTCGCGCGCATCACGCTACGCCCATAAATCGCAATCTACTCGGCCGCTTCGGCGAGCGCGATCCGGCCCTCGGACGCGAACGCTGCAAGGTCGGCGTTGAGATCGGTCTTGTGCGTGAAGAAAAGGCCGTGCGACGCCCCCGGATAGATTTTCAATTCCGCGTTGGGGATCAACTCCGCCGCGCGCTTGCCGGAAATCTCTATCGGCACGTTCTCATCGCTATCGCCGTGAATGACGAGAACCGGAATCTTGATCGCGGCCGCCTTGGCGCGAAAATCCGTGTGCGAGAACGTGTGCACGCACTGAATGGTCGCGATTGGCGACGCCTGCATCGCCATCTCGCGCGTTGCCGCCAGCATGGGCATGCTTATCGGAGACGTAATGATGCCGACCCCGAAAAACTTTTCCGCGAACTCCGTCAAGAATCCGGGCCGATCGTTGCGCAGCGCCTGCTGGCGATCAAAGAACATCCGGGCATCGACGCCATCGGGATTGTCGCTCGTCTTGAGCAGGAACGGTACGACGGAAGAGACGAGCACGGCGCGCGCAACGCGCCCATCCTTTTGGTGTGTGCTCAAGTATTCCACGACCTCGCCGCCACCCATGGAAAAGCCGACCAGCGTCGCATCGCGCAGTTCGAGGTGCTCGATCAGTTGCGCGACGTCGTCCGCCAACGTTGCATAGTCATAGCCTTCACCAGGCTTGTCGGAGCGTCCGAAGCCGCGGCGATCATACGTCACGCACCGAAAGCCCGCGCGCATCAGTGGTTCGACCTGATACTCCCACATCGCACCCGACAGCGGCCAACCATGAATGAAGACGATCGGTCGCCCCTTTCCGATATCTTCGAAATAGAGACCCGTTCCGTCCTTCAAAGTCAGAAAAGCCATCTCGCTCTCCCACGCGCATTTGCAGCTTAATGCCTCTTAACGCCTCGCGCGGCGGCCCGGTTCCGGCGATCTGGGGATGGCCGGAACCGGAATTTTGCGAACAATTGTTGGCAAATCGGACGCGGTTCTTCAACGTCCCGCGGTTAACGATGCGCCTTCTAACGATGGGAAAGTGACATGGCCGCGCCGCAGCTTTTGATCCGCAAGCGAATGCAGCTCATCCAGGGCAAAGTCCGCCCCTGCTGCTTCGCGCAAGCGCAACTGCCCGCGAACCTGCAGGCAATCCTTGAAGAGCATTTCATCAACGAGCCGCTGTTCAAGCGCGCGTCCTATTCGGCGAACTGGCCCAAGGGCGCAATCGAGATCCCGGCCGCGCTGGCGCCCGCGCTCGGCGCTTTCCTGAAGAACGACGCCTGCCCCGAAATCACCGTCAAAACGCTTCTTGCTGGCCAGCAGCACCAGGGAACGAACACCTGGGAAATGCTGTGCTTCGAGTTCATCGCCAAGCTCTCTTTCGACAACCTGCTGATGCTTGTTGCCGCCGCCCGCGATCTCGACCGTGAAGTCGCCTACCTCGGCAATCCAGCCGCGCGTTCAACAGAGGCGTTCGTTGCCGACACGGCGGAAGAGCATCGCGCCATCGGCGACGCCGGCCTCGCGGCCTGACACGGCCGCAACTCTCAGCGCCAACGTCCATAGCGCCACGGCGCTAACGGATGGCGTAACGCGCGAATGTCCGGCACCTCGTCAACGCCGTGTGTCCCTCCTGGTCCACACCGAACGAGCCGCGATAGCGCCAGCCAGAACCCGCGCCATGCGCCGTTGAGTTCAACCGACTGCAGCGCGTAGTCGGAACACGTCGGCCAATGCCGGCAATAGCTTCCGACCAGAGGCCGGAACGTAAATTGATAGAGCCGGATCGGCGCCTTGGCGGCAGCCCGCGTCATCCGGCCGAACCATCCCGGCTGGTGCGATGCGATCGGCCCGGAATACTCGCCGTTCAAACGATGACCCCGGTCGCGATGTTGAGCGTCGTCGCCTGCAGCATCTCGATTTCGTCGAGCGCCCTTTCCACGGCGTCAAATACGAGGAGCGTCGAAGCCTGGCGCGCCTTGTAGTGGCGCACCGGCGCGAGCACGGCGAGGTCGGCAAAGCGCCCCGTCGGTGGCGGCCCGCCATCCTTGAGCATGGATCGCATTTCGGCGGCGACCTTCCGGAACTCGCCTCCGCTCGTGCCGACAATCTCCCGCGCCACGACCGACGCCGCCGCCTGCCCCAGCAGGCAGGCCTTGACGGCATGGCCGTAGTCGGTGAAGCGGCAGCCGTCGTACTTAATGTCGACCGTTACTGTCGACCCGCACGTCTTTGAGTGCGCCGTGGCCGTGGCATCGGGCGCCGAGAGACGCTCATTGCGAGTGATGGCGCCAGCGAGTTCCAGGATGCGCGTATTGTATACGTCGTCGAGGTCCGCCATGGGCTCTATACGTCTCCCAGCGCCAAGTGCCGCGCCGGACCCATCGCCCAAGCGGACCTTTGCGCCTATATAGGCGTATATAGGACGATCCCCCCGTGTTGGCGAGCCGCCCCAGGCCGCTGCGGAGACTTTGGCTTCACATGACGACGAAACAACCCTTGGCAACCAACCTCGCAACCCTTCCGACACGCCGACCGACGCGCGCTGAGGCGGAGGACGCGGTTCGCACGCTTCTCGCCTGGGCCGGCGATGATCCCTCGCGCCCGGGCCTGCTGCAAACGCCCGAGCGCGTTGCCGACGCTTTCGGCGAATATTTCTCCGGCTACAAGGCCGACGCGCGCGCCGAGCTTACCGCCACCTTTGACGAACCGCAGGGCTATGATGATTTCGTGCTCTTGACGGACATCGCGTTCGAGAGCCACTGCGAGCACCACATCGCACCATTCTTCGGTGTTGCGCACGTCGCCTATATTCCGGACGGCCGCATCGCCGGACTTTCCAAGATCGCCCGCGTCGTCGATATCTACGCACGCCGCCTGCAGACGCAGGAAACGCTCACCGGCGAGATCGCATCTGCCATTGAACAGGGATTGGGCGCCAAAGGCGTCGCGATCATCATGCGCGCGCGCCATCACTGCATGGCGGCACGCGGCGTCCATCCACCGGGCGGGATGACGCACACATCGCGCTTCTTGGGTGAATTCTCGGCCAACGCCAATCTTCGCGACCGCTTCGTCGCCATGACGCGCGAACGCACGTAGTGCTGCCCGAAGCCGCGCCAGTACTTTCAAACCCGTCCTTTCAAACCAGGAACGATCCTCATGACGACCGATGCCGCGCCGCAAACGCCGCACGCCCC
>CADECN010000220.1 GCA_902825785.1 uncultured Hyphomicrobium sp.
GGAATGACGGCCGAGTACATCGACTACTTCTTGATCCGCATCACCGCCACCGGCGCCCTCTATCTCGCAGCGGTTTGCGTCCTTCCCGCAATCCTGACGGCCTATGCGGGCATCCCGCTCTACTTTGGTGGCACTTCCCTGTTGATCGTTGTCAGCGTCACAATGGACACGGTTGCGCAGGTTCAAAGCCATCTCATCGCGCAGCAATACGAAGGCTTGATCAAAAAAGCGAAGCTGCGTGGTGCCCGTAGATGAGGCTTATCCTCCTTGGACCGCCGGGTGCCGGCAAAGGAACGCAATCGCAGATCATCGCCGAGCGTCTCGGCATTCCGCAGCTCTCAACCGGCGAGATGCTACGGGCGGCGGTCAAGGCAGGTACGCCGATCGGCCTCAAGGCCAAGGAAATCATGTCGGCCGGCGGTCTGGTGCCGGACGAGGTTGTGGTTGGGATCATCGCCGACCGGATCGCGCAGCCCGACTGCGCGCGCGGTTTCATCCTCGACGGCTTCCCGCGCACATTGCCGCAGGCGGCGGCCCTGGATGCGCTGATGCGGTCGAAGGGGATTGCGCTCGACCATGTCATCGAGCTCAAGGTCGACGATACAATCCTGGTTTCCCGCATCGAGACGCGGGCCAAGGAAACGCTGGCGGCCGGCGGCACCGTGCGGGCCGACGACAACGCGGAAGCCCTGAAAACACGGCTTATGGCCTATTACCGCGAAACGGCGCCCCTGACGGGCTACTACTTCGCGCACCACCTTCTGCGTCCGGTCGATGGCATGGCGGCAATTGACGCGGTTACGAGCCAGATCAATACGGTTCTGACCGGCGGCGGGCGCGGAAATGGTTAGGCAAAGAAAGGTTAAGGCCCAAGTTGACGTTAAGGGAGCGCAGGGCTACAACACCCAGCCTTTTCTAGCCATGGCTCGACATCACCCGGTCCTGGACGCAAGTCCGGCTGCGCGGATGCCGAGCCTTTTGGGTATGCAGATTTCCGGATCGCACCGGGCCCTCCCGGCCAGTCGGTCCTCACAGGCGAAGGCCTGAACAGAAACGAACGAATTACGGCAGGAGACACACGTGGCCCGTATCGCAGGCGTCAATATTCCAACCGCTAAGCGCGTCGTGATTGCGCTTCAGTACATCCATGGCATCGGGCCGAAGTTCGCAAAGGACATCTGCACGAAGGTCAACATCCCGGCCGAGCGGCGCGTCAATCAGCTGACGGACGCCGAAGTGCTTCAGATCCGCGAAGCGATCGACCGCGACTACACGGTCGAGGGCGACCTGCGCCGTGAAGTGCAGGGCAACATCAAGCGCCTCATGGATCTTGGCTGCTATCGCGGACTGCGTCACCGCAAAGGCCTGCCGGTTCGCGGCCAGCGCACGCATACGAACGCGCGCACTCGCAAGGGCAAGGCGGTCGCCATCGCCGGCAAGAAGAAAGCGACGCGCTAAAGCAATTTGAAATGGCGCGACTGCGCGCCGGTAGAGTTTGAAGCCCGTGTCAGGGCGAGGAGCACACGTTTCAATGGCCAAAGAAGCAGCGGCCGCTCGCGGCGGCAAAGTCAAAAAGCGCGAGAAGAAGAACATCACCTCCGGCGTCGCGCACGTGAACGCATCGTTCAACAACACGATGATCACGATCACGGACGCGCAGGGCAATACCATTGCTTGGTCGTCGTCGGGGACCAAGGGCTTCAAGGGCTCGCGCAAGTCGACGCCGTATGCGGCTCAGGTTGCCGCCGAGGACGCCGGCAAAAAGGCGATGGAGCACGGCATGAAGGTGCTCGAAGTCGAAGTCTGCGGTCCGGGCTCGGGTCGTGAATCGGCGCTGCGTGCGTTGCAGTCCGTCGGCTTTCAGATCACGTCGATCCGCGACGTGACGCCGATCCCGCACAACGGCTGCCGGCCCCGCAAGCGCCGCCGCGTCTAAGCGCGAAATCGCCGAGGTCGCATCGATGGCGAGCGCGGCACATGCAAATTCAAGTCTTTAGGGTCTGAGCGGGATCTCCCCGCCCGCTCGCAACCGAAACGAGGCCCCCGTGGTGAATATCCTACAGAAGAACTGGCAAGATCTGATCAAGCCCTCCAAGCTGGAGATCCAGCCGGGCCGTGATCGCACGCGCATCGCGACCGTTGTTGCTGAGCCGCTGGAGCGTGGCTTCGGCATGACACTCGGTAACGCGCTACGCCGCGTTCTGCTGTCGTCGCTCCAGGGCGCTGCCATCAAGACGGTGCAGATCGATGGCGTGCTGCACGAGTTCTCGTCGGTGCCGGGCGTTCGCGAGGACGTCACCAATATCATTCTCAACATCAAGGAAATCGCGCTGCGCATCCATTCGGAAGGCGTGAAGCGCATGGTGCTGAAGAAGGAAGGCGCGGGCCCGGTCAAGGCCGGCGACATCGAAGCGTCCTCCGAGGTCGAGGTCCTGAACCCCGAGCACGTCATCTGCCATCTCGATCAGGGCGCCGCCATCCGCATGGAATTCACGGCCGACATGGGCAAGGGCTATGTCGCGTCGGAGCGGAACCGTCCGGAGGATGCGCCGATCGGTCTGATCCCGGTCGATAGCCTCTACTCGCCGGTGAAGAAGGTTTCCTACAAGGTCGAGAACACGCGCGAAGGCCAGATCCTCGACTATGACAAGCTGACGATGACGGTCGAGACCGACGGTTCCGTCCGCGCCGAGGATGCGGTAGCGCTCGCCGCGCGCATTCTGCAGGACCAGCTTGCGGTCTTCATCAACTTCGAGGAACCGAAGAAGGCGCAGGAAGAGCAGCGCCATCCGGAACTCGCGTTCAACGCGGCGCTTCTCAAGAAAGTCGACGAACTGGAACTGTCGGTGCGTTCGGCCAACTGCCTGAAGAACGACAACATCGTCTACATCGGCGACCTGATCCAGAAGACCGAAGCCGAGATGCTGCGCACGCCGAACTTTGGGCGCAAGTCGCTCAACGAGATCAAGGAAGTTCTGGCGACGATGGGTCTTCACCTCGGCATGGAAGTGCCGAACTGGCCGCCGGACAATATCGACGAACTCGCGAAGCGCTTCGAGGACCAGTATTGAGACCTCGCTCGTTTTCTGGTGAGCGGGCGACAAACGCTCGTCACCCAAGGGAAGGCCATAGAACCTCCCGCATCCAAACAAACCCACCAAAAGGAACTGACAGATGCGACACGGAAAACTGGGGCGGCGCTTCGGCCGCCAGACCGGCCACCGCCAGGCGATGTTCTCGAACCTCGCGGCGACCCTCATCAAGCACGAACAGATCGTCACCACGTTGCCGAAGGCGAAGGACCTGAAGCGCGTCGTCGACAAGTACATAACGCTCGCCAAGCGCGGCGATTTGAACTCGCGCCGTATCGCTGCCGCGCGGCTGCGCGATGAAGAGCAGGTCAAGAAACTCTTCGACGTGCTGGCGGCGCGCTACAAGGATCGCAACGGCGGTTATACGCGCGTTCTGAAGGCGGGCTTCCGCTACGGTGACTCCGCGCCGCGCGCCGTCATCGAACTCGTCGATCGCGATGAGAGCGTGAAGGGTGCCGAGGATAAGGCTCGCCACGAGGAAGCCCTGAAAGCTGCCGAAGCCGCGGGCGCATAAGCGCACTTTCGCAGGCTGAATAGAATTCGATGCAAAGGCGCCGGCTTCATCCGGCGCCTTTATCGTTTCTGACGGGGCTTATTTCGGGGCCAGTTCGCGCAAGGTGGCGGCCAGGCTCAGCGTGATGCGGGCGAGTGTCTCGACATCAACCTTGTCGGGTGTGTCGGTCGCACGGTGATAGTGCGGATAGCGGAACGGCGCCGTGTCGGTCAGCATCAGCGCCGGTATGCCTCGATCCGAAAAGGCTTTGTGATCCGACCAGGCGATGCCGTCGATAAAGGACGGCGCGATGCCGCCGATGGTTGGAACGGCGGTGATGCGGCGGAAGGGCGCCAATACCCTGTGCAGGAAGTGCCGCGAACCCGGCATCCCGACGAAGGCGACGAAATTTCCCGTGTCCGGGTAGATGAGATTGAACGGCGCTGGGTATTTCTGACTGCCGGGGGCATCCGAGAACCAGCCGAGCGTTTCGAGCGACAGCATACCGTCGATCGCTTCGCCGCGTCCGAGCAGCATATCGGCGAAGCGCGCCGCGCCCTGGTCGGGACCACCCCAGTAGGGTGCCTCCTCGTTGACGAAGGCGACCAAATGGATGCGTGCATGGCTCGGTTTGTAGTCCTTGAGAAGACGCGCCAGTTCGATGACGCTTGCAGTGCCAGACCCGTTGTCGTTGGCGCCGGGCGATCGACCGGCGGAATCGTAGTGCGCGCCGACTACCAGTGAGTGAGCTGGCGTGTTCGACGCCGTCGGCTCGATCGTTACCCAGATGTTGCGGACCGCCACGCCGGCGGTTTCGAAGCGCTGAGACTGGGGCTCATAGCCCAGCCCGCGGAAGGCGGCTTCGATGGCTTGTGCGGACTTTTCTAGCGCGGCGGGGTGCTCGACGTTGTGGGGTTGGGTCGCGATCGCGACGATGTGCGTTCTCAGGCGCGCCGCGAGATCGCGTTCTTGGTCGGACAGGGCGGGGAGTGGCGCGGTGGCCGATTGTCCGGGCACCCAAAGGCCGTAGAGGGCGTAGGCCGCGATCAGCGCGATCAGGGCCGCTGTTACGCCGATGACAGTGAGCGCAAGTGTCTTCATGCATCGATCCTGCTCTGCGGCCGTGGCTTGCACGCGGCCATGTTATGAATTGCCCCGTTAGGTGCTAGGAATTCGCGCCGTGCGAGACGCGCGGCGCCGGTTTGGAGCGAGTGGTCTGATGTCGGAAAATCCCATCGTCGTTACCGGAGCCAGCGGCCTGGTGGCCAAGCACGTGACCGCCGAGTTCCTGAAGCGGGGGTATAGCGTGCGCGGTACGCTGCGGCACCTTACGAAGTCGGAAGATGTGCGGCGGGCCATTGGTCGCGCCGGAGCAGATGCCGCGCGAATGACGTTCACCGCGGCCGACCTGTTGGACGACGCGGGTTGGGACGAAGCGGTCACCGGTGCCGACACGGTCGTTCATACCGCCTCGCCCTTCCCGATCCAGCAGCCGGAGGATGCCGACGAGGTCATCCGGCCCGCCCTTGACGGCACATTGCGGGTTCTGCGGGCTGCGACACGAGCCGGCGTCAAACGCGTGGTTCTGACGTCGTCGACGGTCGCCATCCTGTATGCATCCAATCGCGCGAACGATCACATCTATACGGAAGACGATTTCACGGATGAGACGCAGAGCGAGCTGACCCCATATATCCGATCCAAGACAATGGCAGAAAAGGCGGCCTGGGACTTCGTCGGGACGACGCCCGGCGCGCCGCAGCTTGTCGCGATCAA
>CADECN010000221.1 GCA_902825785.1 uncultured Hyphomicrobium sp.
GACAGACGCTCGCCAGCACGACCAATTTTCTGCACCAGCGGCGCGGGAGAAAGCCGCGAACCGGCGCGCGCCAGCCGCAAGCCATGCGCGCGCGTATTCGACATTAGCGCACGACCGAGCCGTTTGTCGCAGGCATCGAAACGCTGGCGTGGCAACGCCAGCATGTCCTCGAGCCTCGGCAAACCGCGCGCCGAAGCCTTCAAGTGCGTTCGCTGGCCCTCGAGCACGCGCCGAATAGCCATGCGGTGCCGCGCGCCGAGCTTTTCGACGCCCTCGACCAGTTCAGAGTACTTAGGTACTGACCATTCGGCGGCCTTGGTCGGCGTCGGTGCCCGCGCATCGGCAACGAGGTCGATCAACGTCCAGTCCGTTTCGTGTCCCACCGCAGAGATCAGCGGAATGCGGCTTTCGAACACCGCCCGTACCACGACCTCCTCGTTGAAGCTCCACAGATCCTCGAGGCTGCCACCGCCACGAGCGACGATCAGCACATCGGGACGCGCAATGGGCCCGCCCGGCGCGATCGCATTGAAACCTCGAATGGCGGCGGCGACTTCGGCGGCACTTCCCTCGCCCTGTACCCGCACCGGCCACACTATAACGCGCGTAGGAAAGCGCTCCTCGAAGCCGTGCAGCATGTCGCGGATGACCGCGCCCGTGGGCGAGGTGATGATGCCAACGACGCGCGGCAGGAACGGTCGCGGCTTCTTGTGCCCTTCGTCGAACAGCCCTTCGGCTGCGAACTTGCGCTTGCGTTCCTCGATCAGCGCCATCAGCGCGCCGGCACCCGCGGGCTCGAGCGCGTCGATCACGATCTGATATTTGGACGAACCCGGGAACGTCGTGACCCGGCCCTGCGCAATAACTTCCATGCCCTCTTCGGGCTTGAAGCGCAGCCGGCCGAACGTGCCCTTCCAGATCACGGCCTCAATCTTGGCCTTGTCGTCCTTCAAGGCGAAGTAGCAATGTCCCGAAGCATGCGGGCCGCGATAGCCCGATATCTCTCCCTTCAGCCGAACATGCCCGAACCCATCTTCGAGCGCCCGCTTGATCGCGCCGGCAAGCTCGGAAACGGAAAATTCCGGCGAATTGCTGCCTGGTCGGTCTGGATCGTTTGTGGGCGTCGAAATGGGGATTCCTCCGGCCTTGCCTCGGACGGGTTCGATGCTACACCAAGACCCGAATTGCAACAGGCGACCTGATGAATGTTCTCCTAGTCGGCTCCGGCGGGCGCGAGCACGCGCTGGCCTGGGCCTTAAGCGCCAGCCCCCTGCTCAAAACGCTCTATTGCGCGCCCGGCAACCCCGGCATCGCCGAACATGCGACGTGCGTGAAACTCGATGTGTCCGATCATCCGGCCGTCATCGCTTATTGTCGCGAACAGGATATCGGCTTCGTAATAATCGGGCCCGAAGCTCCGCTCGTAGCCGGGCTTGGAGATGCGCTTGGCGCGGCCAGCATCAAATACTTCGGACCGACAAAGGCCGCCGCCCAGCTCGAAGGCTCGAAGGGCTACACCAAAGACCTCTGTCGCGAATTCGGCATCCCGACCGCCGCCTACGGCCGCTTCAAAGATGCCGCCTCCGCCAGAGCCTACCTCGCGAACCAGAAGCTCCCCATTGTCGTGAAGGCTGATGGGCTTGCGGCCGGCAAGGGCGTCATCATCGCGCAGACATCGGCGGAAGCGGAAGCCGCGATCGACGCCTGCTTCAGCGGTGCATTTGGAGCAGCCGGCGCCGAGGTCGTGATCGAGGAATTCCTCGAAGGCGAGGAAGCAAGCTTTTTCGCCCTCTGTGACGGCACGACTGCCTTGCCGCTCGCTTCCGCCCAGGATCATAAGCGCGTTGGCGACGGCGACACAGGACCGAACACCGGCGGCATGGGCGCCTATTCGCCGGCGCCTGTGGTGACACCGGAGATCGCCGACCGCGTCATGCGCGAAATCATAAATCCGACCGTCGTAGCCATGCGCCAGCGCGGCACGCCATTCAAAGGTGTTCTGTTCGCCGGCCTGATGATCACAGACGACGGTCCCAAGCTCATCGAATACAACGCCCGCTTCGGCGACCCGGAAACGCAGGTCCTCATGATGCGGATGAAGTCGGACCTGCTCGCCGCTCTGCTCGCAACAGCGGACGGTGTGCTCGATGCTTTCGACATCCGGTGGAACGACGACGCTGCACTCACAGTCGTGCTCGCAGCCAGCGGCTATCCTGGAACGCCGATGCGCGGTACGGAAATCAGGGGCCTGGACGCCGCTTCGCGCGTTGCCGGCGTCGAGATCTTCCACGCTGGAACACGGCGCGACGGAGATCGCATCCTGGCCGACGGTGGTCGCGTGTTGAATGTCACCGCAATCGCGCCAACCCTCATGGAAGCCCGAGAACGCGCGTATCAGGCCATCTCGCGCATCGATTGGCCGGGCGGCTTCTACCGCAAGGACATCGCCTGGCGCGCCCTCAAGGAACGAGGTGTATGACATCAACCGCGGCACCGGCAGGAGGCGGCCTGCCGGCGCGTAGGCCACGCGTCGGGCTAGCGCTCGGCGGTGGCGGCGCTCGCGGACTGGCCCACATCGCCATGCTCGAAGCCTTCGACGAACTTGGCATTCGCCCGTCTGTCATTGCCGGAACGTCGATCGGCGCCATCTATGGCGCCGCCTACGCATCGGGCATATCGGGCAACGACTTGCGCACGCACACGCGCGAAATTTTAGCCCAGCGCCTGGGGCTCGTCCGCGACCTCTTCGTCGCCCGCGCACGTCCGCTTCAACGCATGGTCACGCTGTTCGCAAATCGCGGCGCCATCCTGGACCCTGACGCGTTGCTCGATTTGATCATGCCGCGCCGCGTAGCGGCCGACTTCGACGCGCTCGAAATCCCTCTCAAGATTGTCGCCTCAGACTTCTACGAACAAGAACCGACCATCTTCACCGAAGGCTCGGTGCGCGTCGCCGTCGCCGCGAGTATGGCTTTGCCGGTCATCTTCCAACCCGTCGTCGTCGCCGGACGTGCTTTGATCGACGGCGGTATGACGAACCCGCTGCCGTTCGATATTTTAAGCCACGAGTCCGACATCGTCGTCGCCATCGACGTCTCGGGCGCACCCGTACCCGACGAGCGCAGGCCGACGCCGACGGCATTCGAAGCCCTCTTCGCCAGCGCCTTTCTGTTCGAACGCACGATCGTGAAGGAGAAGCTCAAATCGAGCCAGCCCGATATCCTGATCCGCGCCGGCACCAGCCAGTTCCAAGTTCTCGACTTCCTGAAATGCGATGAAATTCTGGCGGCCGCCGAGCCCGCTAAAGAACGACTGAAGGCGCAGCTCACCCGTATTCTTTCCGTCGACACTCTGCCCGTCATCGGCGAAGCGCCTCCCACGACAGAAGAAGTACATGGCGCGATCGCTGTTGCTTCAACCGCGCCCGCGAAGATGAAGAAGTCTCGCACGCGCGGCCTTCTTTCTCGAAGGCGCAAGCGCGGAGGCGACACGTGATTAGGCACCAAGCTTTTTGATCAGCGCCTGCGCGGCAGCCGGATTTCGAATTTTGGCCGACGAAATGAAGAACAAGAACGCGTCGCCGCCCTTCGCCCACGCCTTCGCCCGCTTGGCCACGTCGGAAAGCTGCTTGTCGGTCACGCCGGCTGCGACATTTTCCTGAGTTATCATAAAGCGCGCGTAAGTGAACCCACCACTCGGTTCGTCGATTGTCGGATAGTCTTCACCGGTCGCGAACACAATTGCCACGCCGTGCTTCCTCGCTAGCTCCGTGAAGGCCGGCACTTCGAAGCTCGGATGGCGCACTTCGACCGCATGGCGCAGCGCTAAGCCATCCAGCTTCTTCGGCAAAAACGACAAGAAGGCCCCGAAGTCTTCGGGATCGAACTTCTTGGTCGGCATGAACTGCCACACGATCGGCCCGAGCTTGGACCCGAGTTCGGTCATTCCCTGCTCGAGAAACCGGGCAACGGAAGGCCCGCCTTCCGCGAGAACCTTGCGGTTGGTCGCATAGCGCGACGCCTTCACCGTGAACACGAAGTCGTCGGGCGTCTCGTCACGCCAGTTGAGCCAACTCTTCGGCTTGAAGGTCGAATAGTACGTACCGTTGATTTCGATGGTCGTGAGCGCGCGTGACGCGAATTCCAGTTCGCGCTTCTGTGCCAGTCCTTCAGGATAGAACACGCCGCGCCACGGCTCGAACGTCCAGCCCCCAATGCCGACACGGACAGTTCCAGTCATGCGGTGATTATCCTCGCATCACGCCATCCAGGGCGGCGGCCCCGGGATTTCGATCCCGAATTCGGCTGCAACGCGCCCCACCTTCTCAAAATCCGGAGGCGTGTCGCTCAACGGCGGCAACGTCAGGGTTGCGGCAGGTTGCGCCAGAGCGCAAACGAAATTCTCGAAACCGGCCGGTTCCTCTCCGAGCAGGAATTTGGCTGTCGGGGACGCGATACGAAACGCGTGCGGGATGCCGCGCGGCCCATAGACGAATGCACCGGTCGACGCCTCGAACGTGCCATCCGCGACCCAGAACTGAACCTTGCCGTCGAGTATGTAGAACCATTCGTCTTCGCGCGTATGCATGCGGAGCGGCGTTCCCGAACCCTCTCGCCTTAGGTGCTCGATGATGGTCACGGCGCCGTCGGTTTGCTTGCCACTCGTCTTCACGAGCATCAGATAGTCCAGAAACCAAAAGCGCATCGCCCTCACCCGGCTTCAACGCGACTGGAATACGCGAATTCATTGCGGCTCCCCGTTATGGATGCCCACACATCCATATCACGGCGCGGCAGCCGACCGTCATCAAGTGTCGGACTGACGATCACAAAATCTAGTCGGCTACCACCGAAATACTGACCTTGTCGCCCCCTTGATGATCCTCAATTTCAAGGATCACACCGCGAGCCTCTGGGCTCTCCGCAGCCCGCAACACTTGGGCCACGTCGATCTGGCTGCAAAATTTATCACCTGCGGCTTTCGTCAACAGCCCGGTCGCCCCGCGGGCCAACCACAGCGGCACGGTGATGGTTGCAGAAGGCTTCCCGCCTTCGAGAACGTCGATTTTGATTTTTGCCACTTGGGACCTCTCATATGCCCTGTTAGGGCATGGTGCTTCGCCAGAAGGTTGCAGCGCTAAGCGCTGTTCGCACAGTTCCGACCGAAACTGACGACATCGCGACATGGGGCCGGCCAGGCAATTTCCAAGCCGATTCAATGGTACCCAAATCCGGCGCCGCGGCCACCGGCGTTATCTACAGCCCAATCCGACTGTGATGGAATGAAATCGACACCTCGCGCGTTGTCCTCTCAAGCAGCCGGTT
>CADECN010000222.1 GCA_902825785.1 uncultured Hyphomicrobium sp.
ACGATCGCATCCTTGCGGAATTCGTCGACCTCGGCGTCGGTCATGCCGTCGAAATAGGTGTAGCTGTGGTTGTACTGGCGGACGTGATCGACGCAGAAATGATAATATTGACCATCGCGGCCACGGCCCATCGGCGCTTTATGGGCGCCAGGCTTTTCGCAGCCCTTCCACTGGCATTGCGGCACACGCGTTTCACGCTTCTCGCCGCCGCCGGACCGGCGCGAGACGCGGATGCTGTCGAAGTATTTCGAGTCGAGTTTCATGCGTTGCGCAGTATGGGGTCTGGTCGCGGCAGAGACAAGGCGGCACGATGGTGCAAAGATTGCACAAACTTTAAAGTTGCAATTGTGCAGACGAGGCTTTAACGGCGCGTTTCCCCGCAGCGCACATTTTTATATGGAGTGCGCACCGTGACTGTTGAAGCGCGCATAAAAGAAAAACTCAACGCGGCGTTGCAGCCTGTTCTGCTCAACGTCATCAATGAGTCCGAATTGCACGCCGGGCACCGCAGTTCGCCCGGCACCGGCGAGAGCCATTTCCGGGTCGTGGTCGTGTCGCCGGTGTTCATCGGAAAAAGCCGCGTCGAGCGGCACCGCATCGTCAACGCGCTGCTCAAGGACGAGATGGGCTCTCCCGTCCACGCACTCGCGCTCTCGACGTTCGCCCCCGGCGAGGCCGGTGCGCCGGCCTAGCTCTAAGTGCTCTGCACGGTCTTGCCGTCTGCGCCCGGCGCGCGCTCGGTTGCATGCGGCAGCGGCTTGATGCGGAGCGCGGTGATCTTGTTTCGGCTCTTGCGCAAAATCTCGAAGCGATAGCCATGGAAGGTGAAGACCTGACCGGGCTCGGGGATGGTCTGGGCTTCGTGGATGACGAGGCCGGCGATCGTCGTTGCCTCCACGTCGGGCAGGTTCCAATCCAGATGACGATTGATGTCGCGGATCGGCACGGTGCCGTCGACGTTGACGGTGCCGTCGGCCTGAACGCGGATGCTGTTCTCCTGGACGTCGTGCTCGTCGGCGATCTGGCCGACGATCTCCTCCAGAATATCCTCGAGCGTGATGAGGCCCTGGACCTCGCCGTACTCATCGACCACGAGCGCCATCTGCGCCTGCTTCTTCAGAAACTGATTGAGCTGGTCGTCGACCGCCGTCGTATCGGGAACGAACCAGGGCTGGGACGCAAAACTCATGATGTCGATCTTGGCCGGATCCCAGCCGACGCGCGATAGCGCCAATAGCAGGTCCTTGGTGTGCAGGACGCCGATGATGTTTTCCTGCTCGTCCTTCCAGACCGGCATGCGTGTGTATTGCGACTTCAAGAGCTGATCGATGATTTTCTCGGTCGCCTCATCGGCGTCGATCGTCTCCATCTTGGTGCGATGAACCATGATGTCGGCCACCTGCAAATCGCGCAGGTCGAGCACGCCGCCGAGCATTTCGGCGTCCGCACGCGCCACCGTCCCTTCCTTGGCCTGAAGGTCTATCGTGCCGCGGATCTCATGATGGGCGGCCAGAATGTTGGCATCGTCGTCGGTCTTGGAAGGCGTCAACGTCAGCAGGCCGCGCACGACGTATTCGATCGCGCGGGTCATCGGTGTGAACAGCACGATCAGCACCTGCATGATCGGCGCAACGAAGAGCGCCACTCGGTCGGAGTAGGCGAGCGCGTAGGTCTTGGGCAGGACGGCGGCGAAAATCACGATAAGCACCGTGACGACGGCGGTGGCGTAGGCGACGCCGACTTCGCCGTAGAGGTGAACGGCGAGATAGGAGGCCATGGCGGCCGCCAGAACGTCGACCAGCGTATTGCCAAGAAGCACCGTGCCGATCATCTTCTCGGGTTTCGACAGCACCTCATTCACGAGCTTCGCCCTTCGATTGCCGTCCTCCTGCAGCGCGTGCATACGGGCACGGGAGGCGGCGGTGAGCGCCGTTTCGCTGCAGTTGAAGAACGCCGAGAGCAGAATGAGGATGACGATGGCGACAACGCTGATGACAATGGTCATTGGCCGGGGAGGGTCCACTCGATTGATTGTCGGGAGCGTGAAAGCTAGCACAGTGGCGGGCGCGTGCTCAGTGCCCGATCTCGCGGGCGAGAAATGCGTGTACGGCCTCGGGCGACACGTCGCGTGCTATGAACGCCTGTCCGATCGCGCGTGCCAGAATAAACGTCAGCTTACCTTGCTGGACCTTTTTGTCCTGCCGCATCAAGCGAAGGAGTTCATCAGGATCGGCGCGTCCGCCGGGAATGTCGTTAATTGCGGTCGGCAGTCCGACGTTGCGCAGGTGCTGCGTCACGCGCGCGGCCGAGCCCGAGGGTGCCAGTCCCTGTTCCTCGGAGAAGCGGAACGCGAGGCACATGCCGATCGCCACGCCCTCACCATGCAACAACCGGTTGGAATAGCCGGTCCAGGCTTCGAGCGCGTGGCCGAACGTATGGCCAAGATTGAGCAGGGCGCGGTCACCGGTTTCGGTTTCGTCGCGCGCGACGATGGCGGCCTTCGCCTCGACACTCGTCTCGATGGCCTGCACGAGTTCCGGACCGCTGTTGCCGAACACGCCCTGCCAATGGCCCTCCAGCCACGAGAAGAACGCTTCGTCGCCGAGCAAACCGTACTTGGCGACTTCGGCGTAACCGGCGCGCATCTCGCGCATGGGCAGCGTCGACAGCACGTCGGTGTCGGCGATTACGAGGTTCGGCTGGTGGAAGACGCCGATCAGGTTCTTGCCTTGCGGCGTGTTGATGCCGGTCTTGCCGCCGACGGAGGAATCGACCTGCGCCAGGAGCGACGTCGGAATTTGAACGAAGCGCACGCCGCGGCGCAGGATGCCGGCCGCGAAGCCGGCAAGATCGCCGATGACGCCGCCGCCGAACGGAACAACGACATCTCCGCGTTCAAGGCCCATTTCGAGCAGACGCTCGCACAGCGGCGCGAGTTCACGGAAACTCTTTGTCGCCTCGCCCGGCTTCAAGACGATCGAGCCGGCGAACAGCCCTTCCGCCCTCAAGCTGTCTTCGAGCGCGGCCAGATGATGGCGCGCGACGTTCTCATCCGTCACGACACCGCATTTGACGCGTCCCAGGCGGCTGGCAATCAACGAGCCGGCGTTACGCAGCAAGCCCGCGCCGATCAGTACATCGTATGAGCGGGGGCCGAGTTGCACGGGTACGATTTGGGCCGCCGCGGTCCTCTTCACGGCGAGTGCCGGCAACGCATCCAGCCTGCCGATGATTTCGTTGACGATCAGGTCGTGCGGTTCCTCGCGGCTCTCGACCGTCAGGTCGGCTTCCGCATAGACGGGATAGCGCGCCTCGATCAGTTTGCGCATCGTCGCCTCGGGGTTGCCATCGCGCAGAAGCGGACGCGTGTCGCGTTTGGAAACCCGGCGCATCAGCACCGGCAGATCCGCGCGCAGCCACACCGATATACTGGTTTCTTTGATACGCTTGCGTGTCTCCGCATGCATGAACGCGCCGCCACCGGTTGCGAGAACCTGTGGCCCGTTGTTGAGCAGACGCGCGATCACCTTGCGCTCGCCTTCGCGGAAGTGCGCTTCACCGTGATCGGCGAAGATCTCGTTGATGGTCTTGGCGGCCGCTTTCTCGATCTCGTCGTCGGCATCGACGAACGGCAGACCCAAGCGCGCCGCAAGGCGCTTGCCGATGGAGGATTTGCCGCATCCCATAAGGCCGACAAGCACGATCGACCGGCTACCCAAGCGGTCTCTCAGACTGTCGGCGAATACGGTATCGATGTGCGGCATGGTTCTTCGCTTCGGGATGAGGCTTGCGCGAATCTGATAAACAATCCGCACCGCCACGGGCCGACGTGCCCGCGCCGCGTCATGCCACGAAGGCGCCCGGTCAGCAAATGGGAACCTTGAGATAGGGTATCCGCCTGTGCTTCAAACGCCTGCACTTGCCCTGTCCCGTCCGCTGGCGGACACATTGGCGTCACCTTGGGCCGTCACGAAGCCGTGTGAGCGGGATTTTTCAATGCCGAGTCTATTCCGGTTCCTGTTCGTTCTCGCAGCCATCGCAACGGCCATCTACGCCAGCCTCTATTTCATCGCGACGCGGTTCGAACCGGAGCAGCAAACGATCAGCAAGCCTGTGTCAGGCGTCAAGATTCGGCGCTGATGGTGGGGATCGCGCGTCCGATGCTACGAATTTCTGCCAAGCGCCGCGTCGCCGCTTATCTCATTATGGTTGCAGCTGCGCCCGCTGTCGTCGTGCCGGCGTCGAGCGATGACCGGCCGTTTCTGCGATCCATGGGTGCGCCCGATGACCTGGAACGGCGTGCAGCCCCACAACGTCCGCGCTACGACGAACAACAGCCGCGTCCCTCCGCGCAAGTCGATGCGCCACCCAGCCCGCGTCGCGATTCCGTCATGCAGGAGGCGATCCCCCCGCCTGTCGATCGCGGCGATCTCGCGCCCGTCATGGCGGACGACGGCTCGGGCCTGCCCTACGAACTCTGGCGCGGCCTCAACACCGAAGCGATCGAAGGCCTGATCAGCACGATCGAAATTCCGCCGCGCTCGCCGACGCTGCACGGTCTGTGGAAACGGTTGATCGGCGCGCCTTCCAACGCCGGCAGCGGCGGTCCGGCGGACATGCACTTCCTGGCGCTGCGCATCGAGGTTCTCTACCGATCGGGACTCGCGCGTGAGGCGGCAGCCGAACTTGCGCGCTCAGGCGGCGGACAATCGCCCATCATCAGCATCCTGGAAGCGCGCAATGCGCTGGCGACCGGCGACGGCGATGCCGCCTGCAAAAAGATCGCAAGCGTGCAGCCAGGCGGCGCCGACGTTCCCAAGCTGCTCAAGGGACAGGCCGTCCTGATGTCGGGTTATTGCGCGGCGGTCGCGGGCGACACGGCGGGAGCCGGGCTCGCAGCCGAGCTTGCGCGCGAGGAAGGTCTCGATGCGTCGCCCGGCCTCGATGCGCTCGACGCCATGGCCATCGGCGCCAAGCCGAACTACCACGCGGCGAAGGTCGTGACGCTGCTCGATTATAGAATCGCGGAGAAAGCGGGCGGGCTGCCGCACAAGATGGTGCTGGAGCATGGCGAGCCGGCGCTGCTCGCGGCCCTTGCGAGCGATTCAGCAACGCCCGTCGATCTCGGACTGCCGGCGACGGAAGCCGCCGCGCGCCTCAATGCACTTTCGCCCGAGACGCTTGCCGCGATCTACCGCGTCAACGCGGGCACGGGCGGAACAGACGGCGCCTCGCGTCGATCAAAGCTGCTGCAGGAGGCGGAAGCGCAAGGCAATCCGAACGAAAAATCCCGCCTCATCC
>CADECN010000223.1 GCA_902825785.1 uncultured Hyphomicrobium sp.
TCGCCTCGGCATAAGTAATCCAGCTAACGCCCTTTATTGAAATCAAACTGAATCGCCTTCCCAATGTTCTTCCCTTCGATATTGGCTTTACTTCTCCAGCCATCGCTATCGCTTGGGTAGCCAGCACCATGTAGCCATACTCGTTTCTCCTGCTTATTAACGATCCAGGCCTTTACTACCCATTCGATTTGGTATTTTGAAGTTCGCAGAGTGTGATCATCAGTCACAATTTCGGCTCGGTCGTCGATGCTTAACTCGCCCCGCACCACGCCGTCGGCGATGGTTTCATCATCAACCAGCGTGAAGCCGCTTTTGGCGGTCCATTCCTTCAAGGAGTTTAAGAATTCGAGGCGCTCCCGGGCGTGTTTCGGGCAGGGCAGGATCATGCCTCCAGCGCTTGTGCCGCAGGACGAGAATGCAAATCGAAACGACGCTTCATCCACGTAGACCGTCTTAACGTTTGCGAGGCGGGTCACGGGCGCAACCGTCTGCGCGACACTGCCAGCAGCGAAAAAAGCAAATAGCAAAAGTAAAATCAAACAAGTCTTCATAAAAACACCATTGGCCGCAAAGCAAGAGGAAGTTTGAGGGCAGATCAACTAGTTCCTTGGGTTAGACATGGCGTGCGCCGAGAAGGGTTGTATTTTTACTCCAACCGACCGTTCAGAACGCCGAAACATCCAGATTAAGTCGCGGAAACCTATCCCACCTCCCGCAATATCTTCTCCATCTTCTTTCCTTTTGCGAGTTCGTCGACGAGTCTGTCGAGGTACCGGAGTTTTTGCATGAGCGGATCTTCGATATTTTCGACGCGGATACCGCAGACGACGCCGGTGATGAGGTGGGCGTTGGGGTTCCACTTCGGGCCTTTTCGTAAAAGTCGCGAAAGGTCGTCCGCTTCTCGATCTGTTTCGCGAGGCCCGCCCTGGTATAACCCGTCAGCCACCGAGACCCGCGTCAAGATCCTTCCTTGGGCCTTTCTCTTACCGTCTTCGAAGGGCCAACCAAGCTTAGTATGTCGCCGGAGCAGTGACGAAGATTGTCGTACCGCTGCCCGGATTCGACTCAAGTTCTAACGAGCCATTGAGGAGATTGACTCTTTCCTGCATTCCCAAGAGACCGAGACCGCCGCCTCTCTCTTTTGTGGTTTGGCGTGCTGCTTTCGTGTCAAAACCTATGCCGTCATCTTCTATGATGAGTCTGACGACGTTATCTGTGACCCTGAGAATCACGTTGGCCGTCTTGGCGTTCGCATACTTACTAGTATTGTTGAGAGCTTCTTGGACGATTCGATATAGATTGACCTCCAATTCAGCGCTAAGCTGCTGGGCAGATTCGAGTTCTACGATGCATTCGGCGGGGATCTGAAAATTACTTGACCAATTCTTTACATAGTTCGAGAGTCCTGCCGCTAGCCCATCTTGTTTCAAAGGCAGAGGTCTGAGCTCAAAGGCAAGATGGCTTAAGTCCCTGTCCAGGGTCTCTGTCTGCCGTAGCAATCCGTCGATCGTCTGAACGATCTGCTCTTCTCTTCTTTTTGAAGCTTTCAGGTTGGCCAGCATTAATCTCAATCCCGTGACCTGCTGCCCAATATGGTCGTGAAGATCCCGCGCAAGCCGGATTCGTTCGGCTTCTGCAAATTCAGCCTGGATTGCAAGTGATTCATGCTGTCGGCGTAAAATTTCCGCACTCTTGCGGTCGGTAATGTCACGGATGATTCTAGAGATACCAATTAGTTCGCCAGTTTCTTTTCTAATAGGAGAAGCAGTGATCGATACGGGGAAATCCGTGCCATCCTTTCTCCTTCGGACAGTCTCGAAATCGCTTAGGGCTTGACCGTGTGCAATCGCTTCGCGTATGTTCTCGATCTCGAAAATGCGGTCTGGCGGAAACAACATAGTTATATCCTGCCCGACAGCTTCGGCTTCGGTGTGGCCGAATATTCGCTTAGCCGCACTATTCCAACTTCGGATCGTCCCGTCAAAATCCGTGCTAATGATCGCGTCGCTCGAAGACTCAACGATGGAAGCGAGCTGCTGGCTCTCAGCTTCTGCCTTAAGTCGATCTGTAAGGTCGATCACGACCGCGACGAGTCCCTGATACTCACCGTCGCTGCCTCGCAGTGAGCTGACGTTGCTGAGGGCTGGCATTACCGAGCCGTCCTTGCGTCGATAATTTTTTTCGATCTCGAAGTCGGGTCCGCCCGCCGCGAGTTTCCCCACAACAGCAAGCGTTGCCTCCTGGCTGGATGAATGTGTCACATCCATCACGTTCATAGTGAGCATTTCCTCCCGGCTGTAACCGAGCATTTCAGTCCACCGCTGATTCACCAAGGTCATGCGTCCACTGGGGTCGACCTGGACGATTCCCGCAGGTGACTGGGCCAGAACGCGGCGGAAACGTGCCTCGCTAATGCGTATCTCTTCTTCTTGCCGCTTACGTTCGGTGATGTCGAGCGCGATACCGAGAATTTCGAGGGCCTGGCCTTTTTCATCGCGCTTAAAAACGCGGTCGCGGCTGCGAAACCAACGCCATTCGCCTGATTTATGCCGCATGCGATATTCAAACTCGAAAACTTTACCACCGCGAGTGGCGGCAACTTTCCGGAAATGCTTATCCGCCAAACGCGCGTCGTCCGGATGCATGAAGGTTCCGAGAAAGGCGTCGTAGTCTTTTTTTATTTCGTCACCGTTATAGCCGAGCATCGCGGCCCCCTGCTCCGTTAGATACGTCGGGCGATTGTGTTGCAAATCAAAGATGTAAAGCACGGTCGGTGCGGTGTCGATGATGCTGTTGATGAACCGCTGATTTTCGCGCAAGGCTTCTTCCTGCCGCTTGCGTTCGGTAATGTCTTGTGAAGTTCCATAGGCTAATACCGCACGGCGTGTGCCGTCCGTTACGTCGAATACAACGCGCACGTTGACGGCCAGCCAACGCACGCTGCCTGCCGCGTCAACGGCGCGGTATTCATTCGAGTATTTGCCGTCGCCGTCTGGCCCGGTCACTGTCGCGATTTCCTGCGCCAGCCTTTGAGCGTCTTCCGGGTGAATGTGCTTTAGCACTTCCGGCAGCGTAACTTCGGCGCGGTCAAGGCCGTAATGGACGCGGGCGCGTTCGTCGAAAAGAATAAGATCGCCTAGCAGATCGTGATGCCAAAAGCCCAGGGCTGCGGCATCGTGTGCGAGGTGTAACTGGTCGTTAGCGCGGGTGAGGTCCGCCGTACGCGACTTGACCTGTTGATCGAGGTGCAGGTTGCTGGCTCGTAATTCGCTTTCCGCCGCGTGCCTCTCTTCCATCACGGCGGCCAGAATGTAAGAGAGAAACGCGCTGACCGCAACGAGCATTTGGACATTCAACATGCGCGATTCCATATCCGGCATCAGGCTGTATGGACCTAGCCCGGAGGCGGTGAACCACAGACCAATCGCTAACATCAACAGTGAGACCACAGCGACGCCCACCGCACCGGTGCGCAACGCCGCCCACATAGTAAATAGAAACAGTATGCCGGGCGGCACCGCAGTCGGGTAGGTTTGACTAAACAGCAGCCCGGACGCGACGCTCATGCTCAGAAGCAACAACAACGCTTCATAGGACCGGACGCGTCGAGAATACTCGCTCCAGTCGAGTAAGCTCAGGACGATCGGCGTTGACACGATAATGCCCAGCAAACCGCCGAACGTCCACCGATACCATTCCTGAACAAATTCGTCGCCGCGTAAGACGACCTTGAGCGACACGCCGGCCAATGCATTGAGCGTGACGATGACACAGACGACAAACCCCCAAATCAGTACATGTGACAAACGGCCGAATGAGAAGGCGGGACGGCACCAGCGAATGAGGAACGCAGCGCCTAACAGCGGCACAATGACATTGATCAACGCGTAACCCACGCCGAGGCTCCACAACTGCCCATGCACAATGACGTCCGCAAGGAAATTTGCCGATGCGGCCGCCAAACAGACAGCCCACCAACGACGCGGCGGGGTCCGCAGCAGCATCGCCATCAACATACCGGCGGGCAGCCAGAAGTCGGCATAATTGCCCGGCACCGCATAAACCAACTCGGCACCCGCCCAATATGCCAATGCAAATAAAACTAAACGTGTACGGAATGACATTTCACTCCTTGTGCAAAACGGTAGAACGCTTGAGATGACGTGGGGCGAAACCGGATACACGCAAGCTAAGGGTAAAAAGACACCTTGATAAGAAAGTCGCTGTTTCGCCCTCACGTCCATTGATTTGTTGGACGGCGCGTTCGGAGAAATCACGCCCGATAAATCCACGCATTTGCGCTAACGATGTTGCCGTCTGTGTAGCCGCCCGTAATCAAAACCTGTCCGTTTTTCAACAGCGTAGCGGTTGCAAACAATCGTTTCGTTCCCATATCGCCGCTGGCGTAGGAAAAACTGTTCGTCTTCGGGTCAAACACTTCCGCGCGATTCGCGCCGCCTGCTATCAAAACTTTGCCGTCTCTCAAAAGTATCGCCGTGCCTTGCAGTTTGTAACGGGCAGTATTCATATTGTTTTTGACAGTCGTAAAACTGCCATTAGCCGGATTGAAAACTTCCGCGTTGCGATATGCGCCGTCGCCGTCGCGCTCGTCCGAACCGCCGATGATTAAAACTCTGCCGTCTGCCAACAAAGTGGCATCGTGCTTGTGTCGTTTGACGGTTAAATTTCCTGCCGCCGTGAAAGTTCCGTTCGCCGGATTGTAGATTTCAGTGCTGGTGTAAATCGTAATGTTAGCGCGTCTGCCTTTATGACCGCCTGCAATTAAAACTTTTCCATTATTCAGCAAAGTTGCAGTATGCGATTCTCGCGCCGTCGTCATTCCTCCCGTCGCCGTAAAAGTGTTGGTCTGTGGGTCATACACTTCTGCGTCTGCCAAAAACGTCCAACCCGTTCCAACGCCGCCTGCCAGAAGAACTTTGCCATTGTTGAGAAGCGTGGCGACGTGACCGCTGCGCGCCGTCACCATTCGTCCGGCTGACGTAAAGCGGTTGGTCGTCGGGTCAAAAATTTCCGCACTGTTCAGGTAATCGCCATTATAACCACCGGCAATCAAGATTTTTCCGTTCGGAAGCCGCGTCGCCGTGTGACTGGAACGAGCAACTGTCAAATTTTGCGCGGATGTAAAAGTATTGCTCGTCGGGTCAAAAAGTTCTGCGCTCGACAAACCGCCGCCATTGCCGACAAAACCGCCCGCAATCAAAACTTTGCCATTGTCGAGCAGTGTCGCCGTGTGAGCCGCACGTTTAGCGGTCATACTCCGAATC
>CADECN010000224.1 GCA_902825785.1 uncultured Hyphomicrobium sp.
CGCGCAACCTGCTTTTCAACCACCTGGGTCTGGGCGAAGACGAAAAGGGCCTCATCATCAAGCCCGACTGCGCCGACCTCCCCTATTTCCTGCGTGCCTATTTTGCCTTCAAGAACGGCCTGCCGTTCGGCTACGCGAAGTGCACGCGCGGCGGCGGCGGCAGGCCGCCAAAGTGCCCGAGCTGGTGGAGCATCCAAAAACAGGAGCCGCCGCCCGGCACGGAGCAGCAAAAGAAGGGTTCTGGATCTCTGCTGGGTATATTCGATGCCGAGGGGGACAGCGCGTCTCAGTCAAAGCCGCAAGGGCTGGTTGCGACGTTCGGCACATATCTCAGATCCACGGTCGCAAACAGCGTCCATTCGGGTTCGGGACGTACAGCGCTGAGCGACAACAACACGGACTACTATCCCGTACCGCTTACGCAGCAGACGCTCCGGCCCGGAACGGTCTATGCCGATCCGTATGGCCATCTGCTCGTCCTGGTGAAGCGCGTGCCGCAGACCGATGGCGCGGCCGGCGTCTTTCTCGCTGTCGACGGACAGCCGGACGGAACGGTCGCACGCAAGCGCTTCTGGCGTGGCAATTTCCTGTTTGCCCAGGATCCCGCTCTCGGCGGTCCCGGCTTCAAGAGATTTCGCCCAATCGTGCGCGCCAAGGGCGCCGGTCTGCGCCGGCTCAACAACGAGGAAATCGCGAAGAACTCGAACTACGGCGATTTTTCGCTCGATCAGTCGAAGCTCAGCATCGAAGATTTCTACGACCGCATGGACGACGTGATGTCGCCACAGCCGCTCGACCCGGGCCGGGCGATGAGCGAACTTATCACGGCACTGGAAGAGCAGGTGAAGGCGCGCGTTACGTCGGTTGAGAATGGTCGCAAGTACCATGGCCGTGGCGGCGGCGAGGTCGCGATGCCCGATGGCGCGTCTATCTTCGAGACAACCGGGGCTTGGGAAGATTTCGCGACGCCGTCGCGCGATTTGCGTTTGTTGATCGCGATCGACGTGGTGCGCGGCTTCCCAGATCGGGTCGCACGGCGGCCCGACCGCTATGCGATGCCGAAGCAAACCAGCGTCGCCGACGTCAAATCTCAGCTCGAGGCGACGCTCGCGTCAGAGGTCGCTTCCCGAAAGTTCGCCTATACGCGCAGCGACGGTTCGGAATGGACGCTGACGCTGAAAGATGTGATCGAACGTGCTGCGTTGCTCGAGATGGCGTACAACCTCAACGACTGTGTCGAGCTGCGCTGGGGCGCGGCCTCCGACAGCGAGGAAGCATCGACGTGCAAGCGGCGCGCCTCGGGTTCGCAGCGTGCGAAGATGACCGAATACCGTGCCTGGTTCAGCGAGCGTCGCCGACCGCCGCGCGGATAGCGCGGCAGACGTCTTTTTCGATTTGCGATCTCTGACCTGAATCTTACGCTTCATGGCGGGGTTGGCCGCTTGGGTGTAGATCGCGCAGGTGCCGGGCAGTAGAGCTACGCCCGTACTGGTTTTTCATCCTCCGAAAATCTTTCCGAACCTGCGGCCCGGACGGATGATTGGATGCTGTCCGAGCGAGCTGGTTTCCTGACATTCACCGCTATTGCTTGATGAGGCGGGCGATGACGGTTTCGGTAAGCCGGTTGCAGCGATGGCCATCGAACGGGAAGACATCGTCGAACACGACGCCGATGTCTTCGGCCAACGTGGAACGCAGCAGCGCGCGTGCGCGATGAAGTCGTGTCTTTACGGTTTCCGGCCGCACGCCAAGGGTGTCGGACGTCTCTTCGACCGAAAGCCCTTCGATGGCGCGGGCAATAATCACGATGCGATAGTCGAGCGGGAGACGGTCGATCGCGCGTTCCACAAGCTGGCATAGTTGGCGTTGGGCCATTGCGCGCTCCGGATCCTGAGGCGGCGTTCTTTGCATCGGGAATGGTATGATCTCGCCAGGTTCAGTCTGCAGATCTCTCGTATCTGAAGGCAAGTCGCGCCGCCGCCGCTGGTATTGCAGTGCTTCGTTGATGACGATGCGGGTCAGCCAAGTTGCAAGGCTCGATTCGGCGCGAAACTTCGGCAAGGCGAGGAACGCCCGCATATAGGCTTCCTGCAGCACATCTTCGGCCTCGCCATCGTCTTTCACGATGCTGCGTGCCGTCCGGTAAAGGCGACGGTTGTGTTTCTGGATGATCGCGCGGATTGCTGCCTTGTCGCGCAGCAGAGCGCGGCGAATGAGTTCCGCGTCAGCCGTTCGTGAATCCAATTCAATGCTTGCTTGCGTCACCTGGGTTCTCCCGCGATCGTGACACCTTTGATGATGGTATCGCAGGAAAGGTTCCCGACTCTAACGTAGTTCGTAGCAGTTTGCGTAAACTGGCGGGTTTCGCGTCACGTCCAATCCGGTGCGGCACTGCACGAGGTAGTGCTCTGTCGGGTGCTTGAACAGGATGAGGGCGGAGCGATTGTCGAACGTATTCGTGAACCCTGCGATTTGCCAACCGGCTTTCAAAAGGCGCTCTACCGTCGGGCTGTCATTCCGATCGGGTGCCGCACGCAGGGGCCCCGCGAATGCGCCGCACACAACCAAGACGGCGAGCGGGAGTGCGCGATTAACCATCGTTGTGATCCTCTCGTTCAAATTGAGCGCGATGCTGCAGCGCGTCGTAGCACAGTGTTCATTCGCAACTACTCTGACGTTCATACGAGGTTCATGGGCGGATGCAGAAATTGCTTATCTGCGCGCTTCATATGTGCTCCTTTATCAGGTGCGTAGTTGAACCAAACAACATTGGAGTTACGCATGCGTATCGCAACGATACTGGGTGGGGTGGCTGTTGCTGTCGGTATGGCGCTCGCCGCCGCGCCGGCACAGGCCGCTAGCGCGGTGGTCCCGGCGGAAATCGCCAAGAGCTACAACATGTCCACGAGCGCCGTTACGGATGTCCAATACCGGCGCCGCTGGTATGGTGGCGGCGGCTGGGGCCGCCGTTGCGCCAAGTGGCGCAACATCTGTGGTAACCAGTACCCGTGGGGCGGCTGGCGCTATCGGCGCTGCCTGCGTCGCGCCGGCTGCTGATATCGGCAACACGTCTTGATTGATGGCGGCGCGGACCGAATGGTTCGCGCCGCTTCGCTTTCGATAGTCAGCTCGGAAGTCAGCTCAAATCTGCTGGTTCATCCGCCGCAGTCGGATTGCGAACAAACGCATCACGCGAAGCGCGAATTCTGGATCCTCGCGGATGAGCGCGAGGAATGTCGGCTTGTCGATCGCGACAACTTCGGTCGGCTCGGCGGCAATTGCGGCGGCACTTCGCGGCCCATCGTCGACGAGCGCCATCTCGCCAAAGAGGCCGCCGGCACGCACGTTCTCAAGCACCGTGCCGTAGGTGATGACATCGACGCGGCCGGAGCGCACGAGGTACATTTCCTTGCCGGTCTCGTCTTCGAGAAAGACTTTCTCGCCAGACTCGAAATGCCTATACGGTGCACCGAGTTTTTCGAGTTTTGAGAAATCGACCGGTGCGGTGTCCGACATTGTCGTGGCCCTCAAGGCAGCTCGTTACGCAGGATAGCAGAAACGATAAGCGCCGCGAGGCCAGGGGCTTCGCGGCGCGGAATCATCTTTCGAGGGTTGCCGGGGTGGCGCGCGCCTAACGTGGGGCGAGGACCATCACCATCTGTTTGCCTTCAAAGCGCGGTTCGCTTTCGACCTTGGCGATCGTTTCGGTGTCGGCCTTGACGCGTTGCAGCACAGCCATGCCGAGCTGCGAATGTGCCATTTCACGACCACGGAAGCGCAGCGTGATCTTTACTTTATCGCCTTCTTCGAAAAACCGCTTTATCGATCGCATTTTAACGTCGTAATCGTGATCGTCGATGCCGGGACGCATCTTGATCTCCTTCAACTCGACGATCTTCTGGTTCTTGCGGGCTTCGGCGGCCTTCTTCTGTTCCTGGAATTTGTATTTGCCGAAGTCGAGAATTTTGCAGACCGGAGGCTCGGCGTCCGGCGACACTTCGACGAGGTCGAGGCCAGCTTCTTCGGCGCGAGCGAGGGCGTCAAATTTAGCGACGACGCCGACATTCTGGCCGGTCTCGTCAATTAACCTAACTTCACGGGCCCGGATCTGATCATTGATGCGGGGGCCAGTATTTTCCCGGCTCTGGGGCTCGGGACGCATAGGCTTGCGGATGGGAAAGCTCCTTCAGTTGTTGCACGAAATGCCGCGTGAAAGCACTTCGCGGCGGTTTCCCGGCATCGAAGGCTCGAACGCGGCCAATGGCGGAAAATCGGGAACAACGGCCGCGAAGTCAAGCGCTGTCGGCCGCTTGGCCCCAATAGTGGGACGGCGGTGGTCGCAAATGCAACGTCCTGCCCTCAAAGAACGAGCCGCCGATGTTACGATGTTGCGGTTTGCGACGATTTTCGCCTCAGGAACTTCAGCAGTCGGGCTGTCCGCCCCGCCGCGAACGCATGGGCCGTTTTCACCCCGTAAAAACCGCCGGTGAAATGGCGCCGAAGGACGTAGTAGCGAAAGAACAGCAGCGGGTATTCGAACGGCAGGCGCAGCACGACTCCGGCTGTGCCCTTGTTCAGTTCCTTGGCTTGCAGATCGGTGTAGTGATCGAGCTTGCGCCGCACGTGGGCGAGCGTGCGCCATGAGAAGTGGAGGGCGTCGCCGGTGAGTTGACCGGCTTCGTGCCCGGCCAGATCAACCGTATCGTGCACAAGTGACTGGCGAAAGCGCACGGCGCGTCGGTCGTAAAGGCGGACGTAGTTGTGGGCGTCGGCCCATAGGCGCGGCTTTTCATCTCCGGGGTAGACGGTTACCTGCTTGAAGCGGTAGGCGCGCAGCGGTGGTTCCGATGCCAGCAGCGATTTGATTTCTTCGGCGAGTTTCGTCGTCAGCACTTCGTCGGCATCGAGGTTCAGGATCCAGTCGTGCTTTGCGCAGTCTTCCGAGAAGCGCTTCTGCGGACCATAGCCTTCCCACTTGCGATTGAAAATTCGCGCTCCCAATCGCTCTGCAATCGCCATCGTGTCGTCGGTTGAATCGCTGTCGACCACGACGATGTCGTCGGCAATGTGAAGCACGGCCTCGATGCAGCGCGCGATGCGATCGGCCTCGTTCTTCGCAATTATGCAGCATGACAGCGGAACGCGCAGTCGCGCAGATAACCCTTTTGCGTTCAACGTGGACGTATTCATGCGTAAGAGCTCACTTGATCACGGAGAGAGATCTTCCTGGTCGCTTCCGTACACCGAAAACCACAAGG
>CADECN010000225.1 GCA_902825785.1 uncultured Hyphomicrobium sp.
TATGACAAGTTCACTCAATGGGTTAGTGCTAATTTAATGGCAACCTACTATAACATCCCTCCGTGGTCAGCGAGTGTGTATTGAGTATCATGACCGAACAGCAGATGAGAGCGCGTGGGCGCTACGTGATCGGACCCGATGGGTCGCCGCTCACGGTTGCCGATCTACCGCCTAAGGACACCAAGCGCTGGGTAATTCGGCGTAAGGCCGAGGTTGTCGCTGCCGTGCGCGGCGGCTTGCTCAGCATGGAAGAGGCTTGCGAGCGCTACACGCTAACCGTGGACGAGTTTCTGTCCTGGCAGCGATCGATCGACAAGCATGGCCTTCCGGGCCTGCGCGCGACCCGGCTTCAAGATTACCGCGACTAAGTATAGCCAAGAGTAAAACTCGCTCGAGCCGCCCGCACGGTCAAATGTCGCGCGCGCGCGGCTCGACGCATTTTATTAAGGCTCATTGCGACGGCCGTGGTTTGACGGCCGCCGTTTTCTTCGGCTTCTTCGTGTCGACCTTTGGCTCCTCCGCGTTCGCGTTTGCCGGAGCGGACCAGCCAACAACGGTCGACGCGCCCCTACAACCCTGATCGCCCCGCGACCACCGCCCGACATCGGCAGCCATGGCCGCGGCGTAGGCATCAGACATTTTCAGATTTTCGGTCTTAACCGCGGCCGCGTTTTCGCCGGTCGGGTCGATGTTGATCCGGTAGGCCTTGGCCCCGCGCGGGTTTTGCGCGCCCGTATCGCGGACGTGCACGACGATCTCGGCCTTCCCGCCCCGTGACGGAGCATCGGCTGCCGCGTGGTAAATATAGTCCTTCTTCAGCGGTCCGTTCGCGGCGAACCAGCAAGTCATCGCTCCACGCGCGACGCGCGTGTAGATCTCCGTCGCAGATCCAACCGGCGCTTCTTCCGTGACGGTGATCGCGGCCACGCTTTCGAGTTTGGGAATCTCGGGAAGCGATAGCGACGGCCCGCTGCCGCTCGCGCACCCCGTGGTGGCGAGCACCGCGGCAACGAGCGCCGCGACGCTCGATTTGTTTGCCAACCCCTGCATGCTCGTCGTTACAACCTAGCGCCGAATCGGCGCATGCCCCTCAGAATGACCATAACGTTTCAGGGGCAAATAGCGGTGCTACAAGGGGTTTATCCCCCACCTCGGAGCCGCAGGAGCACATAAAAAGGCGGCGCCTCAAGGGCGCCGCCTGCAATTCCAGGTCATTCAGCAAGAGTGTGCTGTTTTCAGCGCAGCGCCGGCGAACCTAAGGGCCGCTCGCGGTCCCGGCGGCCAGAAGTACGGAATTCGTCGCGAACTTCGCCCTGAGCAGCGGCGCGGGTGAGCTGCTCCACCATGTCGTCGCGCGCCCGCACGGCATTGGCGAGCTTCTCGCGCAGGCCCTCGGTAGAGTTGCGCAAGTTATCCCGGCGCTGGGCGGCTGCCTTGGCGAACGTCGAATACGAGAAGTGAGAGTGATCGCGAATTCCGGTGCGATCCTCCTCAAGCTGGATCTGACGTTCCAGATCGGCTGCCATCTGGTCGAACTCGCGAATGATTCGCTCCAGATCCTCGACCTTGCGGCTCTGTTCTTCGACTTCTCGACGCTTCAAACGCATAGCCGTGTCACGTGCCTTCATTGTTCGATACCCTGAACTTGTTCGAACCTCGCCAAAGCGAGAACCAAGAATTGTGCCAATCCCTCGCCTTGACCGCCTCCAAAGCCACGGAATTTCGACCAGAGAGGGTGCGTTAACCTTTGAACCAGGTCAAGTTGCCAACGCCTTCGTAACCTTGATGTATAGGCGTAGCATGTGCGCTTTAAGTTGCGGTGAAGCAACGCGTAATCTTTTCTGATCAAATGTGCCGGACTGGGCCCGAATTTGGCCATCACCCGTCTAGGGCCCAAGGACGAATTCTGTTAGCTGTTGATTCGTACCGATTATCACCGGACGCGCGATGAACGCGCTGCAGGCGGGGTGGGCGCCCCGCGGGCGGTGTGGCGTGACCGGAGGTGATGGGGCGAGAGGGGCAGCAGTTCTATTAAAAATTGGCGCAATGAGCGGGCCATATTGGCGCGAACGGTCGGATTCTGTCCGGTCATCGCCCCAAGATGGGAAACCCACGCGGTTCACGGACTCGCAATACGTGTTGCGAATTCATGGCCGGTGGGACATGGCGCCAATACTTAATTAGGGTTTGTTAACCTCTCATCGCTAGTTTCCTAACGAGGACTTAGCTCGAACCAGTGCCGGCGTTCACCTTTTGGCGGCGAGCAAAACGGACGCAGACGAGGCGCGAGAGGGACGGTCATGCGGGTTCTATTAATAGAAGACGACAGCGCGACAGCGCAGAGCATCGAACTGATGCTCCAGTCTGAAGGTTTCAACGTTTACACCACCGATCTGGGCGAAGAGGGTGTCGATCTCGGTAAACTGTACGACTACGACATCATCCTGCTTGATCTTAATCTTCCGGACATGAGCGGTTACGAGGTTCTGAAGACGCTTCGCGTCTCGAAGGTCTCGACGCCGATCCTGATCCTTTCCGGCCTTGCCGGTATCGACGACAAGGTTCGCGGCCTCGGTTTCGGTGCTGACGACTACATGACGAAGCCGTTCCACAAGGACGAACTCGTTGCGCGCATCCAGGCGATCGTGCGCCGCTCTAAGGGCCACGCGCAGTCGATCATCGAAACAGGCGATTTGCGCGTCAACCTCGACACCAAGACGGTAGACGTCAACAGCCAGCGCGTGCACCTGACGGGCAAGGAATACCAGATGCTGGAGCTGCTTTCGCTCCGCAAGGGTACGACGCTCACGAAGGAAATGTTCTTGAACCACCTCTACGGCGGCATGGACGAGCCGGAACTGAAAATCATCGACGTGTTCATCTGCAAGCTGCGCAAGAAGCTGCAGGCCGCGACCGGTGGCAAGCACTACATCGAGACGGTATGGGGCCGTGGCTATGTGCTGCGCGATCCGAGTGATGAAGGTTCAGCCGCTGCCTGACTGGGCAGCGACGGATGATCATTTCCCTTTCGCCTCGTAAAAATCTCAGTAGTCGTCCGAACCGCAACTCGGGGGCCAAATGGCCCCCGATTTTTTTGCTCAGAGAATGAAGTCTGACGCCGACAGATCGATAATGCCCTTCAAGCGGAATTGGGCATACATGTCGCCGTCGGCCATCTGAACGAAGACCCATGTATCACCATCCTGATGGCGATAGGTGACCTCGCCGGGATCGCCGTTGTGGATCGGCCCATTACCCGTCATCGCGCCGAAAAGGTCGTTGAGCGCGTCTGCCGCCTCTTCCGCCCATCCGTCCTCAAAATCGAAAACAAACGCCTGGTTGCCCGCACGGTTGGGGTTCGCATCGATCTGGGAGAGGTCGATTTTGTCGACGCCTTTCTCGAAGTCGTTGATGACCTCGAGATTGTCGAAATCGCTCATGCGCGTGTAGCGAAAAGTGTCGGCGCCTGCGCCGCCCCACAACCTGTCTTGGCCAGAGCCTCCGATCAGAAGGTCGTTGCCTGCACCGCCGACGAGTTCGTCATCGCCGGCGCCGCCGTCGAGCGTGTCGTGGCCATCGCCACCCCACAGACGATCGGAGCCGCCCTCACCGTTGAGAATGTCGCTTCCGCCGTTCCCGACGAGCTTGTTTGCGAGACTGTCGCCTGTGAGGACGTCGCTAGAGTTCGAGCCAGTGACGTTTTCAACGCCTTGGATGATGTCGCCTTCGGCATCGCCAAGCCAGCCCCTACCTTGTGCGAGCGAGACGATTACACCGGTTGAGCTCGATTGGTACGTCGCGGTATCGACGCCGGTGCCACCCGACAACACGTCCGGGCCGGTGCCGCCGTCCAGCGTGTCGTCGCCAGCGTCGCCGACAAGCCAGTCGGCGCCGCCGCGACCGATCAGAATGTCATTTCCGCCACGACCCCAAAGCTGGTTGCCTGCGTCGTCTCCGAACAGAAAATCGGCTTGTTCGGACCCGATCGCATTCTCGACCGAGTTCAGCGTCTCGTAGCCGACACCCTGACCAAAACCCGCCGCGAGATCGACAATTGCGCCCCTGGTGCTCAGGGCGTAGCTGATCGTGTCGTTACCCTCGCCGCCGTAGAATGTGTTGCTGCCTGCGCCGGCAAGCAGGGTGTCGTTCCCGTTCCCGCCATTGAACACATCGTTGTCGGAACCATCCCAATTCGAAGCCGCCGTTCCATTCGCTAACCGGTAGGTCATGGCGGCAACGGGCGGTCTGAGGTTGCCCTTGTCGACCATCGTATCGTTGCCGTCGCCTGCGTTGACGACGTCGTCGCCATCGTAGGCGTGTATCACGTCGCCATTTGCGGTGCCGTTCAAAGTGTCGTTGCCGCCGAGGTCGCGGCGGACGTAGGTGCCAAGCGTCGGGTCATAAACGGTTGTTAAATCATCGATGATGGGACTGATGACTTCCAAAACCAGTCCGCCGCCGATCGCGGCATCTTTTCGGAGGGCCATAAAAAATCTCCTTTGCACGCGCGGTTTGTCCGCGCGGATCGCTGAAACATCTAAAAATCAAATGCGTCCGCGCTTTGAGGGCAGACGGGGTGGGAGCCTTAAAGCATGTGGCGCTGCGACGCTGTTCCGCAGGAGACTGCGGCGTGGCGAGGGTCCGGCCGCGGGCGCGATAAGGCGTCAGCTTGCTGCTGCGCAGGGTTGTAGAAATATTTGCGCGCCGCGAACTCTTTTCCGGCGCAGGCGTTAAGCGTGCGAGCGAACCGAACGTGCGGCCGCTAGGGTCGTCACCTCGATCTTCGCACGGAGGCCAAAATGAAAGAATTTGTCGATCAGTTACTGTCGCTTTTGCAGCAAGGTATTTCGGCCATCTTTCGATTCGTCGAAATGGTTTGGAACTGGACGATTGATCAGGTCTACACGCTGTTCCAGGCTCCGTTCGCCGCATGGCCGCTCTGGAAGCAAGTCGCGCTCGTTATGGTCGCGGTCGCTGTTGCCGCAGTCCTTTATCGCGCCGCTCGCGAGCTCTGGTATGCGGGAACAAGCATCCTCGCGGCCTTTGCGACGCTGCTGACCGTGTTTGTCAAAACGCTCCCGATTGTCGTGTTAGCCGGCTTGATCGCGGGCGCAGGCATGTGGGCGATAAACAATTTCGACTTGCCGCAGTTCGTTGCGAATGCAGATCGAACTCTCGACAACGCGACGCGATAAATCACTGGCGCGTTCGCCGAGCCCCGAACGGGAACCAGCTATTCGGCTGGAGCCGGCTT
>CADECN010000226.1 GCA_902825785.1 uncultured Hyphomicrobium sp.
AGATGAAGGATCTTGTTGCACGTTCGCTGCAGCAGCGCGTGGTTGTGAGAGGCGAGCACGATGATGCCGGCGCGTTCGGCAAGGCTATTCATGCGGTCTCGCGCCTTCTCTTGAAACGCGGGATCACCCGCGCCGATCCATTCGTCCATGAGCAGGATCTGCGGATCGCATGTTGTCGCGACCGAGAAAGCAAGCCGCGCCGCCATGCCCTGGCTGTAAGTCTTGTAGGGTAGGTCGATAAATTCACCCAACTCGCTGAACGCGATGATCTCTTCCAGGCGATCTTCGATCTGGTCTTCCTCCCAGCCGTTGATGAGGCCGCGCAGCACGATATTTCGTCGACCCGTCGCCTCCCGCCGGAAGCCTAGGTTGATATTGAACAAGGCATCGACACGGCCATTGACCGCGACGTTGCCGCGGGTCGGATGATAGATGCCGTAAAGCACCTTGAGCAGCGTTGTCTTGCCCGCGCCATTGGTGCCGACAAGGCCGAGCCTGTCGCCCGCCTCGAGTGCGAAGCTGACATCGACAAGTGCCTTGACGAAGCGGTTGTGACCCGAACTTTCGATGCGTCCGCTCTGCGGCAGCACGTCGGAAAGCGACATCGCTCCGCGCAGGCGATAATCGAGCCCGAGATTTTGTACGGTGATGGAGACCATTAGAGTGCGAAAACCAGCTCACGCCTGAGGCGGCCTAGCAGTATCAGAGCCAGCAGCCATATGATGGCGCCGATCGCGATGCAAATCGCGAACGCGTCGAACGGAAAGGCGCCTTCCAACACTGGAGCCCGCACGATCTCGAGAAAGTAAGTGAACGGGTTCCAGAAATAAAATGCATGCTGAACCCCCTGCGATCCCTGATAGTGCCAGAAGATAGGCGTAACGAACATGCCGATCCGCATGAGATTGCTCACAACGTACTGGCTGTCTGGAAAGTAGGCGCCCATAAAGGCGAAAACGATGATCACGGCGGGAGCGACGGCCAGGATCAGCAGCAACCCGAGCGCGGAGTAGGCCCACGCCCAGTTCAACGCCATGCCCTCCATCGCCAGGATGCCCAGACAGCCGACGAGCGCATATGAAGCACGGATGGTCGCCTGCATCAGCATGCGAAGCACGTAGACGGTGAGCGGCAGCGTCGTCCCGTTTATGTAGGCTTCCTCGCGCGCAAAAAGGGAGACGCTATTGGTGATCGTCTCCATGATGAAAAACCAGACGAACAGGCCGATTGCAACGTAAGCCGCATATTGCGGGTTGTTGGCATGAGCATTGAAGACGAAGATGAACGTGCCTGCAAAGGCGAGATAGTTGATCAGCAGCCAAACCGGTCCGAGCAGCGTGAGCCGGTGTTGGTCGCCGATATCCTCAAACGCCAGCGCCACCCAAAGGCGCTTGAGGCGCAGGCCTTCGACAATGTCACGTAGAGCCGTACTGAATGTATTTTTCATGCTTGGGTCCGCGAATTTCGCGACGTGATTAGCACAACGTCCATGAATACAAAATGCGTGGCCCGGGGGTGGACTGCTTCACATGGCCGCCTGCCACCATAGCCCAGGCCTGAGGACCTGCCGCAATCAGAGTGATCATTGAGTGCTCGCGGCCTTTATCCGTGTGCACTGTCAGCAAATATTGGCCTCCATCCCGTGCACCTCAAGGCGGCCTACGCACGCCGCTTCTCGGGACGGTTCCTTTCCATGACGATTACGGCGACCGCAATGTACAGCGGGTTGCTGTACGTGCGGCAAGGCGCACGTCGCCGCTAGGACATAAGAACGAAGTTCGGCCGCGTCATACTGAAATGGACCGAGTAGAAGGGATCGCTTTTCAATGCGGGACCCCAGGTCCGCATCATGTAGTCGACCTCGGAAGCAAACCGGCTGCTCTTATCCGCGGTGTTGTCCCTGCCGCGCGACAGGCTTTCGTGATGATAAAGCTCCGCATAAGGGGTCCATACATTCGAATACCCTGCCTCGCGCACCTTCAGGCAGAAATCAACGTCATTGAAGGCGACGCGCAGGTCTCTTTCGTTCAGTCCGCCCACTTGCTCGTAGACAGTTTTTCGCACGAGGAGGCAAGCTCCCGTCACCGCCGAGAAATTTCCAAGGACCATGGCTCTGCCGAAGTAACCCGCGGTTTCGCGCGGTTCGTATAGGTGTGCGTGGTTGGCGACCCCGCCAACTCCCAGAACCACGCCCGCGTGCTGAATTGTTCCATTGCTATAGTAGAGCTTCGCGCCAACGCATCCGATCTCGGATTGCCAGGCCCATGACACCATCTCTCCGAGCCACTCTTCGGAAATGACTTCGACGTCATTGTTCAGCAGGGCGAGAAGAGCACCATTTGCGTGTCGAACCGCGAAGTTGTTGATCGCGGAATAATTGAATGCGTTGTCGTAGGACAGAATCCGAATGTTCGGTTCGTGTTTGAGGCTTTCCAAATACTCTAAGGTCTCGTCTTCCTTTGAAGCGTTATCGACAATAATGATTTCGTAGTTTTTGTAGGTGGTTTTGGTGTGTATGGAGGTAACGCAGTTTCTCAGGATATTGGCCTTGTCCCGCGTCGGAATGATTATGCTCACAAGGGGAGCGGGCTTGGGAACATCAAAGCGCAGCCTGTAGAAGGGCAACCTTGCTACGCAATCGACTTGTGCGGGCAGTCGGGTGCGCGAGACGTGGTCCTGAAGCGCGCGCCGCCCTGCCGAATACGCGTAGCTCTTTTCGGAACCCGCTGCGGCTGTCGACCCCGCTACGGCGCGCCAGTGATAAAGTATCTTCGCAATGTGCCTTATCTTGCTCGGGTCGACGAGTTCGAAAATTCTGAGGTTTAGATCATAATCCTGGCTACCTTCGTAACCCTTGCGCCAACCGCCGACCGATCGAATGTTCGACGCGCGATGCACTGTGAGGTGGTTGAGATAGTTTTGGGAGCGAAATAGCTCTCGCGAAAAGTCGGGCTTGAAATGCGCGTCAAAACGGCGGCCATTCGCGTCAATCTTGTCTTCGTCGGAGTAGATGATCTGCACATCGGGGTGCGCCGCAAGCTCAAGCGCGACCTCGGCCAGCGCGTTGCTTCGAAGAATGTCGTCGTGATCCAGAAGTGCGATCCAGCCACCGGAAGCCAACGCAAATGCTGAATTGGTCGCTTCGGAGATATGGCCGTTTTCGGTGCGAAACACGACTTTGATCCGCTGATCGTCCTTGGCGTACGCATCGAGCAAAGCGCGAATTTTCGGCTCGGGTGAGCAGTCGTCTGCGATGCAAAGTTCCCAGTGATCGTAAATTTGCCCGCGCACGCTTTCGATCGCCTCGCGCAGCAAATTTATGGGCGTGTTGTAGACCGGCATGAGCACGGAAATCAGTGGTCGGTCCACGAGACTTTCGACGGCGCTTCTCAATCCACGAACGTCATCGGCTGAAGGCGTGTCGTGTTTTTCAATCCAAGCTTGATATGTCGGAGCGGCGAATTCCGCCACCCGGGTTTGCGATGCGCGCAGTCGGGCCGCGAGACCCGCAAGCCCTTCCGAACGCAGCAGCCGGGCAGTCATCAGCGAATACTGTTTGATATCCTGAACGCTGCGCACGCGCGCCCGGGTAACGTGCAGCAGAAGCCTTGCATAGTACTCGCCTGCGGTTACGCGCCGGAGCCGAATTGAACCGAACGAAAAGCGCCCTTCTGCGACGCTTGGAACAATGCGTAGCCGCTTTGAAGCACGCGGCAGGATGAACTGTGCAACGGCGTCGGACCCGAAAGAAGCCAGATTTAATAGCTGCGCCTCATGTTCGCTGAAGCCGCTCCCGGAGTCGTTACAGAGGATCGGGCTGACGAGACTGTCGCCACCCGCTAGATTTTTGAAGGACAGTATGTACCGTCCCGCCGGCAACTCGGGCCCGTTCTGGACGGCAACGAGGAGTTGAGGATTGCTGCCGATCATGTCGAACGACTGGGTATTTTCCCCATCGGCAGTTTGAACGATATCTGACACAGGAGTCGCAGTTGCCGCCGCCCCACGCGTCGACAAGCGCGTCATGTGAAATATATCTAAGAGGCGCCGTTGAAGAGTGCGCGCCAATTCCCGTCCATTGAGGGGACGAGAGCTGCGCACCGCCACTTTTAGGCTGGCAAATTCTCGCCTCAGTTCGTCAATCGAGGCGCTGAGTTCATCATGCCGCCGAGCGTGTATATCGTCAGCCTCGGATGCTGGCGTGCGAGGTGATTGGAGTTCATTCATGCGATGCAAATCGAGTAACCAAGTTCGAGCCTTTGCACGGCCTTCGCCTGACGGCGTCGGCGCATCGGCGGCCTTCCGGTGAACAAATCGAACCCCTGAACCAGCCTAGCATACTTCATAAGTCAAAATATCGAAACTGTGTGTCGCGCAAACAGAGGCGTGTGCAGAATAGTCCTGAGAAGCAACACGAAGCACTTATGCAACCGCGACGGCGACGCGGGCGTATGGCGCAACTTCTTCGGTCAGCGCTTGAGCACGTCATCTTAGTGTTTCGTGCGCCCGAGCGCGTCGGCGCGGCCTGAGCAATGCCGAACCGAATGTCCGTAATTCCAAATCATATATAGAATAGCGGATCGGAAATGACTGTGCGCAACATTTAATTGCGCCGGCTTGTGTGCGGGCGATGCTTGTGATGTCGGGCCTTCCAAATCTAATGGCGCTTAATCCGAGCGTTTCGGATTCGATTTGGAAAGAGGCTGGCGGGGTTGGCAATGCACGGTCAAGCGGCCGCGATCGATATCTTCGGCAATGCCGTGCCATTGGGGCAGTCGGCGACCTGCGATGAAGTTGTTGCCGGCAGGGTCGAGAGAGCGGGCGCACAGCGTGCGTGCATTCTGTTGCTCGGGATGCGCGGCTCGGGAATGAGGGCGGCTGCGCGTCTCTTTAGCTTGGCGGGCGCGAAGCTATCGAAAAGTGTTTGGGTGTCGGATCAAGACAGCGAAGCCGTTCGTTCAGACCCGCACAAGATCGTCCACTGCAACGACCCCCAGATGCAGTGCGATACGGCTTGGCGCATTGTCGAAGCCGAAGCCTGTTCGCCGGAGCGGCGAGCCGCGCAAATCGAGCGGTGGCTCGAAAGTGTTGAGCAACACTACGGTGACGCGCCTCTATTCATTTTAGATGACCCACGGCTGCAAGGGTACGCGCGCCGCTTTATGGATGCCGCCGAGGATGCGGGAATTCGCGTCGCTCCTGTTCTGATGTTTCGCAACCCTATCGAGATCATCGACGGG
>CADECN010000227.1 GCA_902825785.1 uncultured Hyphomicrobium sp.
CCAGATCGCCACCACCGCCACCGCCGGCAGACACCGCGATGAGAAGCCCGCCACCGCGGTGAGAAACGCTAAAAAATGGCGGCGTCGACGGTAGCCGCAATCGGCCGCCCGTCTCCGTTACGAAATCGACGCAGCGAAACGCCGAACCAACCCAGCGCTCTAGGACGATGCGCGTCGCGATCCGCCCCGCGCGCCAGTCGCGCGCGCGCTCCTCCCCCGACCGCATTGAAGCAAAGCGCACCTTGTCGGAGGGCGAAAGCCGAGGCCTTCGGCACTCCTCGGCATCAAGAAGCTCGGCGACCGCAGAAACGTCGACGAGAACAATTTCCGTGGCCGGCACAAGCGTCAGAGCACGCACACCTCAGCACAAGCGCCAACCGCGCGGCCCAATATCACGAACGATCACCCGCCCGTTGCCGCCCCGATGCTCTCTCCTCACCGCCCGCGCGCGGCTGCAACGCAAGCATTGCCGCCCGACAGGCTTCAAGTTCTTTGATGATGCTGTTTACAGCTACCTGCGAGGAGATGTGCGATCCGCCCTGGGCCGACCCCGCGACCTCTTTAGATTCGTGCGCCGACGTTTCGATATTGGATGCACGCGGTTTGCGGCCTCGACGTCGCACGCCACGTCCATCCGTCGGCGTCGGCGCGGGAGAAGCTAGCTCAAGTGCGGTCCGCGCGGCGGCCTTGACCTGACCGACCCCGTGGTCGCGTAGAATTTTCTGCACGCCCTTGATCGTGTAGCCCTCGGCATGAAGCAAATGGCGTATGCCACGAAGCAGCTCCATATCCTCAGGTCGATAATAACGCCTTCCGCCGCCACGTTTCATGGGACGAATTTGTGGAAACTTTCCTTCCCAAAAACGCAAGACATGCTTCGGCACGTCGAGCGTTTCGGCGACCTCGCCGATGGTCCGGAAGGCTTCGGCTGTCTTGCTCATGCGCCCTCACGCTTTGTGCAATGCCGCAAATCTGCCGAAGTAGCTTGCCGTCTACTCGGGATCGCTCCGCAGGTGGCCGCGATTGATGCGGTCCTTCATGATGTTGGACGGCCGAAAGACCAGCACGCGACGCGGCGTGATGGGAACCTCCTGTCCAGTCTTTGGGTTTCGGCCAACTCGTTCACCCTTCTGACGTATCCCGAAGGAGCCGAAAGACGACAGTTTTACGGCATCTCCTGACGCCAGACTGCCAGAAATCTCATCCAGCACACGCTCCACCAGATCTTGGCTTTCGTTCCTCGGCAGCCCTACTTTCTCGACCACCGCTTCCGCCAGATCCGCCCGCGTCAATGTTTTGCCGCCCATGCTGCTCCTCCCAGGGACGATTCTTTTTCGGGTTCCAATGCTAGCGATGGTCGGCCACCGGGTCAACGCAAACGAAGCCTTCAACTGACTGAAATAGCTCAATTTTAACTTGTTGCGACGCACCATAGACACCGCTTTTGCGGCGCTGCGAAATCTACCAGCGCGCAAGCACGGCGCCCCAGGTAAAGCCGCCGCCCATCGCTTCCATTAAAACCAGGCTGCCTTCTTTGATCCGGTGTTCCTCGAAGGCGCTGTTGAGAGCAAGTGGGATCGACGCCGCCGACGTGTTGCCGTGCCGATCGAGCGTCATGACAATCTTCTCCGGCGCGACGGCCAGTTTCTTGGCGATGCCGTCCAGGATGCGTTTGTTGGCTTGATGCGGAATGTAGAGATCAACCTCGTCTGCCGCATAACCCGTTTCGACAAGCGTCTCCTCGATGACACCGGAAATCTTCTGTACCGCGTGCCGGAAAACTTCCCGGCCGTTCATTCGCAAATGGCCAACGGTCTTCGTCGAACCCGGCCCACCGTCAACGTACAGCAGATCTTCAAAGCGTCCGTCGGATCGGATGCGCGTCGCTAAGATACCGCGATCCTCTCGCGTGCCGTGCTGCGGCTGCGCTTCCAGCACCACCGCGCCGGCACCATCACCAAAGAGCACGCACGTCGAACGATCGCTCCAATCGAGTATGCGCGAAAACGTTTCCGCTCCAATGACGAGCGCGCGCTTCGACTGGCCCGTCTTGAGGAAATTGTCAGCAATCGTCAGTGCGTAAATAAAACCCGAGCACACCGCCTGCACATCGAACGCCGCGCCCTTCGTAACGCCGAGCATGGCTTGGATCTTCACCGCGGTCGCGGGAAACGTTTTGTCCGGCGTCGCGGTAGCGCAGATCACCAGGTCGATGTCGATCGGATCGATACCGGATCGCACGAGCGCCTGCTTGGCGGCGGCCGCGCCGAGGTCCGATGTTAGCTCCTTGTCATCGGCGATGTGCCGTTGCGCGATCCCGGAGCGTTCCCTTATCCATTCATCATTTGTCTCGACGATCTTTGAAATGTCGTCGTTGGTCATCACGCGTTTCGGCAAGTGCGCGCCGACACCACGGATGATTGATCTCAGCACTGCCACGCCTATGCCTTTCCATGCGCGCTGCCCGCGCTGAGCGGATTTTGGGACAAACCGGCACCCTCAAGCTTGTGGTGAAACACCTCGACGTCGGCGCTGAGCCGAGAAATGAGGTCGGAATCGGCCATTTCATATGCGAGATCGACGGCGCTGGCGAATCCGTATGCGTCGGTGCCGCCATGGCTCTTGACCGCAATGCCGTTGAGGCCGAGGAACGTCCCGCCATTGACGCGGCGCGGGTCCATTTTTTCTTTCAGAACCGTGAACCCGCCACGTGCCAGGAGTGCGCCTAACTTGGTGACGAGCGAGCTTGTCATCGCTCCCTTGAGATAAGCGCCAATCTGCCGTGCGGTGCCCTCCGCAGTCTTGAGTGCGATGTTACCAGCGAAGCCCTCGACTACGACGACATCGACGGCACCCTGGCCGATTTGATCGCCCTCAACGAACCCCTTGTATTCAAGTGGCAGATCGGCAGCGGATTTCAGAAGCGCGTGCGCGGCTCTAACGTCCTCGTTGCCTTTCACCTCCTCGGTGCCAACGTTGAGCAGCCCGACGGACGGACGCTCAACGTGAAACACGGCGCGCGCCATGGCCGCACCCATCAGCGAAAAGTCCGCAAGCTGACTTGAGGTTGCGCCGATGTTGGCACCGACATCGAGCACGATGCATTCCGAGCGGACCGTTGGCCACAACGCGGCGATCGCTGGCCGTTCGATCCCGGGTATCGGCCTGAGAAGTAGTTTCGCAATCGCCATTAACGCGCCGGTGTTGCCGGCCGAGACAGATGCGTGCGCTTGGCCCTGCTTCACAGCGTCGAGCGCAAGCCACATGCTTGTCCCCTTGCCGCGTCTCAAAGCCTGGCTCGGCTTCTCGTCCATCGCGATGACGAGATCGGTGTGCACGATGCGTGATCGCGCGCGCAAAGACGGGTGCGCCTCCAGCGCCGCCGCAATCCTCTCCTGCACGCCAAAAAAAATGAATTGCAACGCTGGATGCCGCTCGAGCGAAAGCGCCGCGCCCGGCACCACGACCTCCGGGCCGTAGTCGCCACCCATCGCATCGAGGGCAATCGTTTTCGAGCTAGCCATCGCTTCGCCGCCAATCGAGAACCGTACAGACGGCCCCGGCACACCGCCCAGGCGGATGCCCCATGAATAGGTCGCTCAGGGGTCGCAAATCGCGCGCGACCATAGCCGTTTGAGGCCACCAGACAAGGCGGAAAAAAGCCTCGTGCACCAGTGCCGCAGCTTTTCCCGCGCCACCTTTAGCCCTTGTCTTTGAGCTTCGATAGGACCGCGAAAGGATTGGTTTTTTGCCCCTCCGTCCCGGTCGCGTCGTGCCAGTCGAATACCGCCTCTGGGCTCCGCGGGTAAGGGTCGAGAGAGGCCGAAAGCGTCTCGAATAAGATCCGTCCGACCGGGATATCGCCACCCGTAAGTTGCTCGACGTCCTCCTCGTCGAGAACGCCGGCTTCTTCGGCCTCATCCCTCAACGCAACCTGCGGCCAGAATTCCACGTCGAATTGTTCGTCAATCGACTGAGCCACCGGCTCCAACGACACAACACAGGGTTGCTTGAGTTCAACGGCAAGTTTGCCCGCAAGCCGGTACCCGCCTCCCGCCAGCGCGGTGATCCGATACTTCGCGCCGAATTCATCGAGGGAAAGTAGCCCGAGTGCGGCGGCCAGAGCTTTCCGCTCCCCTTCGCTCGCGATCCGCTCCTGCGCAAGCCCCGCGTCGGGAATGTCGGTAATCTTGTGGCTCCAATCGAGAGCAGCAGCCATGCGCTTCTCCTCCTCCAGAAAACTGTGCCCGACGCTCATCCCAACGCCTGAAATGCGTCTTGCGGGCCGCGACCGGCAAGTCGCGATACCGTCGCCCGCACATAATTTGCCAGCGAGCGCACATCGGCCGCTCCGCTTTGTCCTGCGAACACGAAGCTGCGAAGCGCGGCGATCAAATCGTCGTCCGCCGCTTGCGACAGCGCCATTCTGTAAACGCCCGCCCGCTCATAGAACGCACCTGCCGCGCGCCTGACCTTTTTCGGAACCGTGAGGTCTCCGACACCCATTTCGCGCATACAGTCGTCCATGTCGGTAACGAACGCCTCGATGGTCCGCTGCACGACGTCAGTATTTGACCGAGTTCTGGCCGGATTGATCGCCTCAAGGGCAAGAAACAGATGCAGCGCAACAAGCTCGAAGCGGCCCTCTGGCGTATCGGCCACACCAAACTGGCGATAGAAGCATTCCTGCCGGGCAGCGGCCACGACCCTGCCATAAAGCTCCTCTGCTGTTCGGCCGGCTTGTGACCGGTGCTTGAACCACTGCAACATGGCTACCTTTATGCCTCGTTCGAGCCGGTTCGGCCGAGTTCGTTGGGGATTGCCGCGCCTTCCGGCACCGGCGTCGGATTGCCGGGTCGATCACGGCAGTTTAAGCGTCGGGACACAACAAAGAAAATGATTCTCGGGAGTTCACACACGTGATGCGCCGCCATGCTCCCGACAGGGCCGCGAAAGGGCGCATCGCCGGCGCCTTCGCCGTGGCCGTAATGCTGGCGCTGGCCGGCTGCAGCGAGACGATCACCAAGCACGGCCAGCAGTTCCGCGAGACCGATTTGCAATCCGTGCAGGTCGGCATGAGCGAAGATGAGGTCCGCAGCACGCTCGGTACGCCTGCGACGACTGCGGTCGTCGGCGGCGGCAATGCTTTTTATTATATTTCAAGCACGATGGGTCAGAGCGCGTTCTTTAAGCCGACCGAGAAGGATCGCC
>CADECN010000228.1 GCA_902825785.1 uncultured Hyphomicrobium sp.
TGGAAGATGCGCCCCTTGTCATAAATTTGGGCTGATGTAACAGAGCGTCCGAACCCAGCGTCTTGCTGCAGATCCGTGCCGTAAACTGTGGAGCCGACCACGATGACCGCATTGGGGCAGATGTGCCGCTTTATTGGCCTCCTAGCGTTCTGGCCGTTAGTTGTGGGCGCCGCTGCCGCCGATATGGCGGCCGTTCAGTCAGATTGGGTCGAAGGCTTCAACAACAAGGCGCGCCTCGTGGCGGGGCGGGGGCCGGAGGGCCAATCGGGGCCGCTTTATGCCGGTGTCGAGGTCGCCATGCCGGCCGGCTGGAAGACCTACTGGCGAGCGCCCGGGGATGCCGGCGGCGTGCCGCCCGAATTCGATTGGCAGGGGTCGGTAAACCTCGCCGACGCAAAGGTGCTGTATCCGGCGCCGCGCCGCCTCGCGGACAAATCGGGAGATGTGGTCGGCTACAAAGACCACGCGATGTTCCCGATCGCGCTGACCGCAAGCGATCCGAGCAAACCCATTCATGTTCGGGTCAAGGTGAACTATGGCGTGTGCAAAGAATTATGCGTTCCCGCCGAGGTGGAACTCAATCTCGACGTGCCGTCCGATCCGGCGGCGTCTCCAGAGCTGAGTACAGCGGTCGCGGCCGTGCCTGGCGCCCCGCGTACCGGTGTCGATCCGGTATTGTCATCTTGGCGGGTCGAGGACGTTGGGGGCCGGCCGAAACTCGTGCTGCACGTCACCTCGCAATCACCCGGCGACGCCGATGCGTTTGTAGATGCGGATGGCGGCGTTTTCGTTCCGTTGCCGAAGCGCGTTTCAGAGACGGGCGGCAACGTCACGTTCGAGGTCGATCTGACGGATGGCGTCGATCTCAAGGAAATTAAGAACAAGTTGCTTGCCGTGACGCTCGTCGATGGTAAGGGACAATCGGAAACAAAAATCAAGCTCGAGTAGTTCTACCGTCGGCTCGGGCAGACAAAAGCAAGAGGTATGTGATGGCAATCAAAGTTGGCGATAAGCTTCCGGACGCCAAGTTCACGGTCATGGGTGCGGATGGGCCTGGGGTAAAGACCACAGCTGAGGTATTCGGTGGCCGGAAGGTTGCGCTTTTCGCCGTGCCCGGCGCCTACACGCCAAGCTGCCACAAGAACCACATGCCGGGTTTCGTCAATCGCGTCGATGAAATCAAAGCCAAGGGCATCGATGCCGTCGCGTGCACGGCAGTGAATGACATCTTCGTCCTGAGCAACTGGGCGGACGACTCGGGGGCTACGGGGAAAATCGAAATGCTGGCCGACGGTTCGGCCGACTTCGCCAAAGCCGTAGGGCTCGATATCGACTTGTCGGGATTTGGACTTGGCGTTCGCTCGAAGCGGTATGCGATGCTGGTCGACGATGGCGTGGTCAAAGTCCTCAATATTGAGGACAGCCCGCCCCAGGTGGACAAGTCGAGCGCGGATACGCTTTGCTCGATGATCGACCGGTCAATCTGACCGCTCGGAGCCGTCTTCAACCGACCGCCGCTTGGGTTTGAAGGGTGCCATGGCAGAACGCGCCAGTTCGTCGGCGCGTTCGTTCTCGATGTGCCCGGCATGCCCCTTCAGCCAGTGCCAGTTGACATCGTGCTTGCCGCGCACTTCATCCAGATGCTGCCAAAGCTCGGCATTCTTGACGGGCTTCTTATCTGCCGTCCTCCAGCCGTTGCGCTTCCAGCCGTGTATCCACTGGGTAATACCGTTCTTCACGTAGACGCTATCCGTGAAGAGATCGACCGTGCTTCGGCGCTTTAGGGCATCGAGCGCCGATATAGCCGCCAGAAGCTCCATGCGATTGTTGGTGGTCACGGCCTCGCCGCCGCTTATCTCCTTGCGATGCGCACCCGATATCAGTACCGCGCCCCAGCCGCCGGGACCCGGGTTGCCCGAACAGGCGCCGTCGCTAAAGATCGTCACTTTTGGTGCGGTGGTCATGAACTGGGCCCGCCGTAGTCTGCGATCGTCGCCGCCGATTGATGGAAGCGCAGGCGGCGCACGTAATCGAATGGGTCCTTGCGTGCAACGAGTGCGTTCTTGGGCGTGTTCAGCCAATCGTAGCTGCGTGTCAGCAGAAATCGCATGGCCGCGCCGCGCGCGAGCGTTGGCATGGCCAAGCGTTCCTCGCTACTTAGAGGTCGGACGCTCTGGTAGCCTCTGATGAGAGCCTGGCCCTTCGTTGCGTTGAATGAAAAGTCTGTCTCGAAGCACCAGGCATTGAGGCAGACGGCGATGTCGTAGGCGAGCGCATCGTTGCAGGCAAAATAGAAGTCGATCAGTCCTGACAGCTTGTCGCCGATGAAGAAGACGTTGTCGGGAAAGAGATCGGCGTGAATGACGCCGGTTGGAAGATTGGTCGGCCACGCTCCGCCTAGATGATCGAGTTCGGCCGATATCAATTTCGACAAACCCGGCAGGATGTCGTCGGCATTCGCGCTAAACTTCTGAAAAAGCGGTCGCCAGCCCGCTGGTCCGAGGGCGTTGGGCCGCTGCAAGGAGAATCCGCTTCCGGCAACGTGCATTTCGGCCAACGCGCGGCCCAGGCCCGAACAGTGCTCAACTTTGGGCCGGCGCGGCCAGACGCCTTCGAGGAACGTGACGAGCGCGGCGTGTCGTCCGCTCAGCAAGTTGAGCATTTTGCCGTTCCGGTCGCGCACTGGCAGCGGGCAATTGATGCCGCGCGACGCCAGATGTTCCATGAGGCCCAAAAAGAACGGCAGGTCGGCGGGATCGACGCGGCGCTCGTAGAGCGTCAGGATGAAGTTCCCCTTCGAGGCGTGTACGAGATAGTTCGTGTTCTCGACGCCCTCGGCGATGCCCTTGTACGACATCAGTTCTCCGATGTCGTAACCGGCAACGAAGCGCGCGAGCTCCTCGTCGTTGATCTCGGTGTAAACCGCCATGACGCGTGAATGCCTGCTGCTAGTTCAGATTTGCGGGTGCCTTGGCCCGCAGCTCACGCGGCACGTTGAACACGACGTTTTCGACGCGCGTCGTCACAACCTCGACATCAATGTCGTACCGAGCGGCGATCGCGTCGATGACTTCCTCGACGATGACTTCAGGCGCGGATGCGCCTGCCGTAATTCCGATGCTGCTTGCGCCCTTCAGCATTTCCCACGGTATGTCGGTCGCGCGCTCAACCAGGACGGAGAAGCGGCATCCGGCGCGCTCTGCGACTTCCACCAGGCGCAACGAGTTTGAGCTTTTCGGTCCGCCGACGACGATCAGGCCATCGACCCGACCGGCGATAGCCTTGACGGCGTGTTGGCGGTTGGTCGTGGCGTAGCAGATGTCTTCCTTGACCGGGCCGGCGATGCCCGGAAAGCGCTCTTTCAGGATGGCGACAATTTCGGCGGTGTCGTCGAGCGACAGCGTCGTCTGCGTCACATAGGCAAGCTTGCCTTCATCCTGAGGTTCGAATGCGCGCGCGTCTTCCGCTGTCTCGATCAGGCGGACGGCGCCTTCGGGGAGCTGCCCTATGGTGCCAACGACCTCAGGGTGACCCCTGTGCCCCACAAGGATGATCTGTCGCCCCAGTTCGTAGTGGCGCGCGGTTTCCATGTGGACCTTGGAAACAAGCGGGCAGGTTGCATCAATCACGAACATATTGCGGCTTCGCGCCGCCGTGGGGACGGACTTGGCTACCCCGTGTGCCGAAAAAATCACGGGTTGGGTCGTCTCTGGAATCTCGTCCAGCTCCTTCACAAAAACGGCGCCTTTGGCACGGAGAGACTCGACCACATAGCGGTTGTGGACGATCTCGTGGCGGACGTAGACGGGGGCGCCAAATTTCTGCAACGCCTGTTCGACGATCTCAATTGCCCGATCGACGCCTGCGCAAAAGCCGCGCGGTTGGGCCAGCAGAATGCCCAGCCGCGGCCTACCTTGCGGCGGTTGATCGTGGTTAAGGACGGACATGACGACGGAGAGTCCTATCGAATCAGTCAGCACAGGTGCAAAACTGCTTGGTGCGCTGTCGGCGGCGATGCTACGGTGCTTTGCAGACATTACAAGGGGCCGGGTAACGGAACCTCGGGGGACGGCGTTGAGACTATCGGTAAATAGGCGTTCCCCATGTGGGAAGGCCTCTATCGTGCGTGCAGCGCTTCCTTTGCGCGCTGTCGCTCCGATTGTGTGCGCCACGTCGGCCTTGATGCTTTCCGGGTGCGGCATGTCCTCGCTGACGTCGGGCCTCGGCGGCGGCATGTTCGGGGGCTCGAGCTCAAATGATTCGGCAGCCGTTTCGGAAGACCAGCTTCTAGCTGCGGCAAAATCGAACGGTCCGTCCTCGACCGGCAGCACGACCGTCGGTGAAGTTTCGACGGGGTGCCCCAAGTTCGTGGTCGCGCAGCGCGACGGTAATATCACGCTCTACGAGCAGGGCCGCTCCGGCGACGGGCTTGCCATCATTCATCGCGGTGAAATAACGAAAACGGCGCGCGAGTGCTATGTGGAGCCGGGCCGCGTTACGGTGAAGTACGGTTTTTCGGGCCGCGTGCTGCTCGGACCAAAGGGCAAGCCGGGGTCGGTGATGCTTCCCGTCAATATTCAGGTCACCGATGCCAAGCGCGAACGGATCGCGGGTGACAACGTGACGGTCGATGCCGTCGTTGGCCTCGACAAGCCGATCGGCTACTTCTCAACCGTGCGCACCGTGACCTTCGACATTCCTGAAGGATCGCGCGCAGGTGACTTCGAGATGATGGTCGGGTTCGACAACAAGGTCGCGGGCGCCGGCTGATCGCGCATGACGGCAGATTCTGGACAAAAGAAAACCGGGCGCAGTGCCCGGTTTTTTTGTTTCCAGCTTTTAGAGCGGGCGGCGCGCTTAGTTCAGCTTGCCCTTGAGATCACCGATCGACTTCTCGATGAGACCGTCAGCCGTGGTGCCGGCAACCCGCGACTTGAGAAGCTGCTCGGCGGCCGCGATCGCCGTATTGACGGCGGTTGAGCGAACTTCGCTCAGGGCCTGGGCTTCGGCGCGGGCGATCTTTTCCTCGGCCAGCTTGGATCGGCGTGCCAGGCCCTCTTCCAACGACTTCTTGGCCTCGGCGGCCAGCGTCTCAGCTTCGCGGCGGGCCTGGTCGATGATCGATTTGGCCTCGACCTCCGCCTCTTTTGCCTTGCGCTGGTATTCGGCCAGCAGCGACTGGGCATCCTCG
>CADECN010000229.1 GCA_902825785.1 uncultured Hyphomicrobium sp.
CATGCCGACTATGACGTCATCTTCGTTCCGGATGAGGAGGAAGCTTTCGGTGACTACCTGGCCTACAGGACGTTCAACCCACGACCTGTTGTGGGTTCACACGGTCTCGTGGCTGTCGGTTGGCACCGATCATTCGAGCAGTATGCTGGTACCCAGATGCAGAACCGCTTCGAGCGCGAAGCGAAGCGGGTGATGACGGAACGCGACTACTACGGTTGGCTCGCGGTACGGGTTTTTGGCGAAGCGGTGCTGCGCACTGGCAGCAATAATGACAAGACGCTTAAAGATTACATCGTGTCCAAGGATTTCGAAGTCGCAGGTTTCAAGGGGCAGGGTCTCACGTTTCGAACCTGGGACCATCAGATGCGCCAGCCAATTCTGCTTTCCGGCCCGAGGGCACTGGTTTCGATCTCGCCGCAAGATGGCTTCCTGCACCAGCACTACCTGACCGACACGATGGGGTTCGACAAACCCGAATCCAAATGCAGATTGACCGGGTGATCTTGAAATGGGTGCTTCGATGCGAGCCGGTGGGCTCAGTGTTCTCGTCCTGGGGCTTTTTTGGGGGACGCAGGCGCATTCCGGCACACTGTTCATAAGCAACGAGAAGGACAACACCATCACGGTCGTCGACACCGTGACGTTGAAGGTCGTCAAGACTATCCCCACAGGTTTGCGCCCTAGAGGCATGGTGCTGACACCCGACTACAAGGAATTGATCGTGTGCGTCGGCGATGACAATCGTCTCGACATCATCGACACGGAAACGCTCGAGGTGGTGCGGAGCCTCGATTCAGGACCCGATCCAGAGCTTGTGGATATCGACCCCGCGGGAGACCGCATCTACGTCGCGAACGAAGACGACGGCATGGTCACGGTTCTGCAGCGTGCCGACGGAAAGATCCTTGCCGAGATCCCCGTAGGCGTTGAGCCAGAGGGCATGGCCGTCAGCCAGGATAACAAGATCACGATTGCGACGTCTGAACAGACGAGCATGGCACATGTGATCGACAACGCGACGCTCAAAGTCGTCGCCAACATTCTCGTCGACGTTCGGCCGCGTGTGGCGAGATTCACGCGCGACGGCAAGACGGTATGGGTTACGGCCGAAATCGGCGGAACTGTCGCGGTTATCGACAAAGAAACTTTCAAGGTCGTCAAGAAATTCGGTTTTGATATTCCGGGCGTGCGACCAGAACTCATCCAGCCGATGGGTGTCCAGTTTTCAAAGGACGGCAAACTTGCGTTCGTGGCCCTTTCGACGGCAAACCGCATCGCGGTCGTCGACACGCAGACCTACGAGATCAAGAACTATATCCTCGTGGGTCAGCGGCCATGGCACCTGGCGATCGATGAGGCGGGCGAGAAGATTTACACCGTCAACGGTCTGACGAACGACATGACCGTCATCGACGTAGCGTCCCAGAAGGCGGAAAAATCGATCACCGTTGGTCGGTTGCCTTGGGGCGTCGTGATCAAACCCTAGGTGCGAGACATGCGCGCGAGGCGGCAAGCGCTCGTCGTTGTTGCAATCTTGCTATTGGTGGCGACGCGCGCGTCGAGTGCAGAACCCGCCATAGCCATAAAATATGCAACGTCGCCCGACTTGCGTGCGGTCATGGGAGAGTTGCGCAAGACGGTGATCAATCACCACACGCTGATAACGCATCGTCGATTGCCGAAAGCGTCGGCGGTTGTACTTGCCGGAGACCTCCGCCGGACGGCGCATCAGTTGCGCGGTAACGCAGGTGGTGAAGGTGACGCCATCCTTACTCAGTACGCAACCGAACTCGAACGCGGCGCTGATGCAATTTCGGGCGCGCATGAGGGGCGAAGTGCGCTCGACGGTTTGTTCGATCTCGTCGGTGTGCTCGAGAGCTATCCTGTCCACTTCGATCACCCTGGTTGGAAGGGCTTGCAGGACCAATAGACAAGTCAGCAAAGAAAGACGCGTTATGTCGAATTCGTGCCGATTGCCATGGCGACCCATCGGATATGCGCTCGCCGCATGTGTCAGCTCAGTATTTTTCTCATTTAGCGCGTTTGCGGGTGATGAGGCTGCTGGCGCCCCGACCGAGGTAGCTGTACCGTTTATCGAGCTTTCTGGTCATGGTGCCGATCTTTGGGGAGGGTCATTCAGCCCCGACGGCAAGCGCGCGCTCACGACGTCGAGCGACAAGACGGCGAGGGTTTGGGACACAGGCTCTGGCAGGCTTCTACTCACCCTTGAAGGGCACAGCGAAGCTGTTCGTTCAGCCGCCTTTAGCCGAGACGGAAAACGCATCGCAACCGCTTGTCGCAACGGCGAGGCCCGGATTTGGGATGCCGAGACCGGCCAGGTGCTGCATACCCTTGGCGGTCATAAGGAGATGATCGAACAGATCGCTTTCAGCGACGACGGGAGCCGAGTCGCGACCGCATCGCGAGACAGCACGGCGAAACTCTGGGACACGGAGGACGGCAAAGAGATCGCTGATCTGGCGGGCCACACCGAGTGGCTCTCGGGTGTCGTGTTCAGTCCAGACAGTTCCAAGGTCGTTACCACGTCGAGTGACAAGACGGCACGCGTGTGGGACGCAAAGAACGGGAATTTCCTTTTTGTCCTGGCGGGGCACGACGGGCTGGTGACAAGCGCCGCGTTCAGTCCGGATGGCAAAACAATCGGAACATCATCCAGCGACAAGTCCGGTAAACTCTGGTCGGCCGAGGATGGTGCGCTCAAGCTGACAGTGAGCGGGCATGAACGGGCAGCATTACGGATTGCCTTCAGCCCGGACGGCAAGCGCTTTGCGACATCGTCAAGCGACAAAGCCGTCAAGATCTGGGACAGCGGGACGGGAGCGTTGCTCGTCACCATCGCGAACGCGCACAAGCGTCTCATTCCTCGCCTGATGTTCGATGCCAGCGGCAAGCGGATCGTGACGGCGTCTCACGATAAGACGGCTGCGGTGTGGAACGCGGAGACGGGTGACCTCATTGTACGTTTGGCCGGTCATATTAAAGAGGTGGACGGTGCCGAGTTCAGTCCTGACGGGAAGAAGGTTCTAACGGCCTCCTATGACAAGACGGCCCGCGTTTGGGACCTTTCGGGCCTGCCATAGCCGTTGCGGCGGATAGCCGTCCGAATGACATGATGGCCGTTTAGACCGAATGCAGGCTCGCCGTGGGCGAACATAAGGAGACCAGCACATGCACAAACTGGCCAAGCTCGCCGGAGTCGCTGTTTTGTTTTCGTCATCACTTTCGCTCGGCGTTTTTTCCCAGGAACTCACTGTCGATATGAACGCCGTATCCGATACGGCGATCGGCGATCGTGTGGGGACGGTGGTCATTAAGGCTGAGGGTTCTGGCGTTGCGCTTGCGGTGGAGCTCACGGGCATTCCACCGGGCGAACATGGCTTCCACGTCCATGAGAAGGGGTCTTGCTCGGCGGCGCTGAAAGACGGCAAGCCCGTCGCCGCGTTGGCCGCTGGACCACACTACGATCCGGACGGGCACAAGAGCCACAAAGGACCGACGGGTGAAGGGCATAGGGGCGATTTGCCTTTGCTGACGGCGACCGAAAAGGGTGTGAGTGTCACTGTCCTTGCGCCGCGCCTGAAGCTTGCGGATCTGGCCGGGCGGGCGCTGGTCGTGCATGGCAGCGGGGATAACTACTCCGACCAGCCTGAAAATGGTGGTGGCATGGCACGCATCGCGTGCGGTGTCATTCCGCAGAAGTAGCCGCGGAACTTACGGTCGGTTTCTCTGTTCATTCATTCTACGGTGGCTCGGACACGGCGTGTGTCTGGGCGTGTGTCTGGGCGTGTGTCTGGGCGTGTGTCTGGGCGTGTGTCTGGGCGCGTGTCTGGGCGCCTTGTTGGTTAAGCTTCGGCACTTCACCTTCAGCCTGAATTTGTCATTGCGGCCCAAAATGGGGGTCCAACGGTAGCGTCCGTTGAGGTAGTATGGTGTCCGAAGGCGAACAGAGATCGCCGCGACAGTTTTGCGTCAGGAGTTCCGCGTGGCAACGGCAGCTCGATCGTTCTGGAAGGGTCATCTCCGGCTCGCGCTCGTTACGATTCCGATCCGGTTGGTGAGCGCGACCGCAACTGAAACAAAAATCGCGTTGCACCAAGTCGATCGCAAGACCAAGCAACGCATTCGTTATCAGAAGACCGCCGGAGAGGGTGGGCGCGTTGTCTCGCAGGACGAGATCGTTCAGGGGTACAAGACGGACGATGGCAGCTACGTACTGTTTGAGTCCGATGAACTCGATAATCTGAAGCTCAAAACAAGGCACGCCGTCGAGCTCGTTCAGTTCGTCGATGCGCACGAGATCGCACCTGTTTACTACGAAACACCTTACTACGTGTTGCCGGACGGGGATGTGGCCGAGGAGGGCTACCGCGTTATTCACGACGCGCTGCAAAGTTCTGGCAAATGCGGCATCGGCCAGTTGACGATGCGGGGGCGCGAGAACCTCGTATCGCTGCACGCATACGAGGACGGTCTATTGCTGCAGACGCTTCGCTACGCAGAGGAGGTCCGCTCGGCGGAAGACATCTTCGAGGGCCTTGGCACGGGCAAGCTACGGCCCGAGCTTATCAGCATGGCGAAGCAGTTGGTTGCGGAGCGGACAAAGCCGTTCAACCCTGATGCGTTCCAAAATCACTATGCCGAGGCATTGCGCGACCTCGTCAGGGCCAAGCTGGAAGGCGGCGAGGCGGTCGAAATCTCGGGCGATGACGATGTCGCTCCGAGCGGCAAGGTGATCGACTTCATGGAAGCATTGCGTAGGTCGACATCGAAAACCAGTGAGGCGAAGGCGCCCAAACCCAAGGCGAAGTCCAAGGTCGCGGCCGAAGCGTCAAAGTCGGACGTGAAGCGCAGCCAGAAGACGACCGGCAAGAAGACACGGGCGCGAAGCTAGGTACGCCCGACTGTGAGCAGGCGCGACCGTGGCGGACAAGAAACTAGCGGCTTATCGGGCCAAACGGGACTTCACCAGAACGCAGGAGCCAAGCGGTAAGCGCGCGGTCGCGGCTGGCGGGTATCCCCGATACGTCATCCAGAAGCACGACGCGACCAGGCTGCACTATGATTTGCGCCTCGAGGTCGATGGCGTGTTCAAATCATGGGCGGTAACGCGTGGCCCATCGCTCGACCCACATGACAAGCGGC
>CADECN010000230.1 GCA_902825785.1 uncultured Hyphomicrobium sp.
TCTACGTGGCGCGGGCTGCCAAGGGCGATAGTTGCACAAGTGGTGCGTCCGTCATGATCGGACTCATCGAAATGCTGATCGAACGGGAGGCCGATCTCATCGAGCGCGTGCAGGACGAAATTGAGCGGATCGCGCCAACCATATTCGGTCAGTCAGGTACGGATGCCCCGATACGGGACCGGCGCCTGGATGAATTGCTAAAGACCGTCGGTCGCGAGGGCGACATCACGGCGCGAGCGCAGGAAAGCGCCATGTCGCTCCACCGGCTACTGCTCTACTTTGCAAATGCGGTGCGAGGGCGAAAAGACGAGCAGATCATGTCGCGCATTGAATCTGCCAATCACGACATCACCTCGCTGATGGAAAGCCTACGTTTTCTTTCCAGCCGGACGTCGTTCCTGCTCGAGGCGACACTCGGCATGATTTCGACCGAACAGAACCAGATCATCAAGTTGTTCTCGGTCATGGCCGTGATGCTGATGCCGCCGACATTGGTCGCCTCTATCTACGGTATGAATTTCAAGTTCATGCCCGAGCTCGATTGGTACTTTGGTTACCCGTTGGCGCTAGGGACAATGTTGGTTTCTGGACTGGTGCCGTACCTGTACTTCCGCCGTAAAGGCTGGCTCTAAGCCGTCAGGCCTGAATAGCTCGCGACGAGCGATAGTGCGCCGCAGAGGGCGAGCGTCGGCAAGATCCCGAACCTAGCTATAAAGATCAGAATTGTCGCGATTACCGCGATTGAGAGGGTGGTGAAGTCTAGGGTCGCAATATCCGGCACAGTCCAGTGAAGTGGGCCGAAACGGCCTTCCTCGACAGACCGAAAAAGCACGTGAAGTGTAAACCAGACGGTCAAATTCAGGATCACGCCAACTACGGCGGCGGTGATGGCATTCAACGCTGACTTCAGCCGGGGGGCCGATTTCAGCCACTCGACGTAAGGGGCGCCAGCGAAAATGAACAGAAACGAAGGCACGAAGGTCGCCCATAGCGCGACGAACGCGCCGAGCATTCCCATCAAAAACGGTGGCGATCCACCCTGGCGATAGGCAGCTAGATAGCCAACGAACTCCGTTACCAGGATGAGCGGTCCGGGCGTCGTTTCAGCTAAGCCTAGTCCGTCCAGCATCTCGCCAGGCGAAAGCCAGCCATAAGCCTGCACAATGTCTTGTGACAGATAGGCAAGGACGGCATAGGCGCCTCCGAACGTCACGACCGCAAGCGTTGCAAACACCTTGGCGAGCTTGGACAGCACATGTTCCGTTCCGAAAACTAATGCGATTGCCGTGAGTGGCAAAAGCCAAATGGCAAGCCACAGCGTTGCAGTTCGTAGCGTGTCGGCCAGGGGGACGCGGGCCAGAGTTGCGGAGCTATCCGGTGCGGTGCTGTCAATTCCGCGGAGATAGCCGATTACGCCAGCCACGACGACAATCGCGGGGAAGGGTACCTTGAAGAAAAAGATCGCCACGAAGGACAACCCGGCAATGATCCACTCCATGCCGTCCTTCAGCGATCGCCTCGAAATTTTCAGCAGCGCCTCTATGACGATCGCCAACACTGCTGCTTTGATGCCAGTGAATATCGCCGTGACGACCGGCAGGCTGCCGTAGAAGCCGTAAAGAATCGCCAGCACAAGGACTAAGGCAGCGCCGGGCAGAACAAACAGCAGGCCCGAAGCCAGGCCGCCCTTTATGCCGTGCAGGCGCCAGCCGGCGTAGGTCGCGAGCTGCATCGCTTCCGGGCCGGGCAGAAGCGTGCAGAAGTTCAGCGCGAGCAAATACGTGCGCTCGTCCAGCCATCGCTTCTGTTCGACCAGCACGCGGTGCATCAGTGCGATCTGACCAGCAGGTCCGCCAAAAGACGTCAGGCCGACATGGAGCCAGACGCGAAGAGCTTCCGAGAAACTCGGCGTGTCGCGCATAGCGCTGCCACCGTCCGCGTCCTCAGTAACCGTTTTCATCGCGACCACGGCCCGGACCCACCTTCGAAGCCTGTCCGCGGCGTGGCGACGCGGGCGACGTTGGTAACCGTATTTTTTTTGTTTATTTTCAATTCGGTTCAATCCCAGGCTCGCGCGCCCGTTTAGCTCCGGCTTGACCCCTGCATTCACTGGCGTCTACGCGCAAGGTTGGTCCTAACCGCCAGGGTTGGCCTTCTTTGAGAGTTTCCGCGCGCGCGTCTGCGATCCGAGGATCGAGTCGCCGGGTGGTTTGCGCCGAAGCGGGATGCGTCTTGTAGAGGAGTACACGCGATGGGCACAATTTTTAAGACAGCAATTGCCTGTGGGATTGCGCTGACGGTGTCGGCGCTGCCAGCGGCTGCCGGATGGCGCCAGGGCTGCGATGGCCCGTCGTACGTTTGTGGTTCCGGCGCGTTCTCGACCAAGAAGGCAAAGACGGCGGCGCGCAGCAAGAAAGCCTACGGCGGCGGTTCTTATTCCTATTCCGGCTCCGGCGGCGGCCAGAGCGGTGTCGCATCGTGGTACGGCGGAAAGTTCCACGGCCGCAAAACGGCGAGCGGCGAGCGCTACAATCAAAACGGCATGACGGCAGCTCACAAGACGCTCCCGTTCGGAACGCGGGTGCAGGTGACGAACACCCGCACCGGCAACAGCGTGGTTGTGCGCATCAATGATCGGGGTCCTTTCGTGAAGGGACGGGTGATTGACTTGTCGCGCGCAGCTGCAAGCCAACTCGGCGTCAACGGTGTTGCGCCGGTGCGCCTCACAGTGCTTGGCCGCGGCTAGGCGATCGCGGCGCACATCAACCTTACAAAGGCTCTGCGCTGCGTCCTGCCGTCGCGCAGCCAGAAGTTGTTGCGCAATTTTCTACGCGTAAACAGTCGCTTCCGAATGTTGGCTGATTTGTGGCGGTAGCTCCGTCTTGACGCTTCTCCGGTGCGGTGGTCGGTGGGCGCCACCAGGACGGGGGTCTCCCCATTAACCAGGCGGCGGAACGGACGAGTTCTGGTGTTCCGCGAGGGATCAATAGAGGTTGAGCGGTTCCGGCGGCCAAGCAGGCCGTCCCGATGGACGGGGAATGCCGGTGGTGCGCAGTGCGTCCACGGCTCGGAAGTCGCTCATTCGATCCATCGCCACCACCGCCTCTTGAGAAGGAGTGTGACGATGCGTTCTCTTACGGCATTGGCCGCGATCGCAATCGCAACTGCAGTCGCCGGTTCAGCGCCGGCAAGCGCCGCTTGGGATTGTAGCGGCCCGGCCTACGTCTGCGGCTCGGGAAAAGCGGCGACGAAAAGCACAAAAACGACCCACCACGCGCCGAAGGCGTCCAAGCACGCCAAGCATGCGCAGCATAAAGGCAAGCAACGGAACTATGCTTCCTCGGGCGGCGGCGCGTTCAGCGGCAAGGCTTCATACTACTGGCAGCCGCAGCGCGTGGCTTCGGGCGGATGGTTTAACCCGAATGCCATGACGGCCGCCCACAAGACGCTGCCGTTCGGCACGCGGGTGCGCGTCACCAATCGGGCAAACGGCAAGTCCGTCGTCGTCACGATCAATGATCGCGGTCCTTACATCGCCGGACGCGTCATCGATTTGTCCCGGGCTGCCGCCCACGCCATTTCGATGACGGGCATGGGCGTCGCGCCGGTATCGGTCGCGGTCCTCGGCCGCGGCTGAGAACAGGCCTCAACGCTTTGTCGACAGGGCGTCCTGCAACGGGCGCCCTGTCCTTTTTTATGCCGCCGAATCAGCCTAGCGACGATTTAATCGGGGAGGCGGAAGGGGGACTTCGTGCCATCACGCATTGTGGCGCAGCTCATGTTTTGGGCGGCCGGTATTGTGTTTGTGCCTGTGTGCGCCAACGCCGATACACTTGCCGATATGATTGCTGCGAACGCAGCGAACGGCGGCGGTGCGCCGGTGTGGAACACGACCGTTACTCTTGAACCGGAAGTGGCCCAGCAAGACGTGTCCTGGACGGCGGCCGTCGTGCCGGCAGAGAAGTCGCGCACGGCCAGCGCGCGGAAGGGTGAACCGTCAGCATTCTATACGACTGCTGGCTCCAGGCTGACCGGCGAACCGCACTTGCTCGACGGGATTGCCTCCTATTACTGGCAGGGGCAGGTTACCGCGACGGGGGAGCCCTTTGACAAACGGGCGATGACCGCAGCCCACCGTACGCTGCCATTCGGCACCAAGGTTCGCGTCACCCGCGTAGATACGGGCTCGAGTGTCGTCGTCCGCATCAACGATCGCGGGCCCTTCAAACCCGGCCGGGTCATCGATTTGTCGGAACGCGCGGCCGAAGACCTCGGAATTACGTCAATTGGATTGACGCCGGTGCGGCTCGAGGTCATGGGACGCTAGCGCGTTAGCTTTGCCGTCCGTTCGACTTGCTCAGAAGGGATAAGAAACGGTATTTTCCCGCAAGCGATGGCTGGCGGGATTTCCAGTAATGGCAACCAAGAAGTACGCAGTTCCAATGCCGCCGCCGGCGACCCGCGATGAGGCGCTCGAGGCGATCAAGACGGCTCTCGTTGAGAAGAAGCTGACACAGGCGGAGCTCGCCGACGCCGCCGATTGCCACGAGAAAACAATCCAAAACCTACTCGGCGGACGCTCAGTGCGGGACCAGACGCTGTTCGACGTCTGCATGGTGCTGGGGTTAGATTTTCGCGGCCTGCGAGATGCCTGGCACGGAGAGACGGTTGCGGTCGCGAGTGGCCCGATGGAGCTCACCGGCGCGGGCGGAATAGCGGCTCCCGTCTACATGGGGGCGTACACGCGCGCTGCCGTCGACCACTATATCGGCAGCTACCTAACGATACGACGAGCGTTCTCTCTGCCGGAGACGATCGTCGCTTATCGCACGGACATAACGTGGGACCCGGAATGGCCCAGCCTGGTGTTCCAGGAGCGCGATAGACCGGATGCCACCTACGCGCATCGCGGCCGGCTCTACATCCCAGCTTCGTCGATGTTCATCCATTTGGTTTCGCTGACCAAGGGCGCGATGCGCATGATCGTGGTGTCTCAACTGGACCGGGCGGGCGAGATGCGGGGCCTGATCACGACACTCAACAAGCAGCGGGCGACCTTCGTGCCAGTCGCGACGCCCATCGTGTATGCGCGACGCGATATGTTCGATGACGGCGCCATGGGTGAACTGACGGGACAGCATCCTGCTTACAA
>CADECN010000231.1 GCA_902825785.1 uncultured Hyphomicrobium sp.
CGGATACACCGATGACCAGTGCTCCTCTCGGGAGCGGCACGCCGGCAGTCGCCTCGTCGATATAGAGCGTGCGAAAGGACACATCGCCGCGACAGCGGACATCATGGGTGGTGAAGGCGGGCAGCCACAAAGCGCGGCTGGGCGGTATGATCCAGCTCGCCGTGGCGGCGGTGACCTGCATGACGCCCTGCGTGGCGTAGAGAAGCTGGGCGCGAGGATGGGCATGCGGCGGCTCGAAGGCGCCAGCGGGATATTCGAGACCCATGGCGGCAACCGGACGCGCTATGTTCTGATAGGTGCTTGCGCTGGTGCTGCGGTCCACTGGCCCGTTTCCGACGAAAATCGACCCGCCAGGGAAAGCGGGCCAGGATCATCATCCCTACGCTCTCCAGAAAAATCAAGACGGGGAGGATTTGACCGCAATGACGGCTTGCCGTCCGAACTCACCGCCCGCCAAGCATGACGGCGCGGACATCGGCCACTGTCGAAATATCTCTCATCCAGTCGAGCCCGGTGAGGATCTCGGCATAATAGGGGGCGAGTTCGAGCCGGTGCTCACGCGCTTCTTTCACACCCAAAGCATAGTAGCCGACCTGGTGGTAGTAGGTGATGCGGGCGCGCATCGTCGCATCGAGGCCCTCATAGCCGAAGCGCTCGAAGATGCCGACCAGGAGAGCGATCGTACTGGCGTCGATCTCACGGACGCGGGCGGCGACCTTCTTCGAGATCTTGCCCCATTCGCGCACTGCCCGGTCATAGGCAGGGTCAAATCCGCGCTCCAGGACCCAGACACCGAAGAAGGCCCAATATTGCCGCGCCGGGTCGGTGCCTGCCGTTTCCACGGCCTGGTGAAAGGATGTGGTATTGGCCCTGTACCAGTCGTCAAGCAGGGCGTCGTAGAGATCCTCGCGGCCGCGGAAGTGCCAGTAGAAGCTGCCGGGCGTGACTTTGAGCTTGCGCGCCAGGGGCTCAACCCGCACGCCTGCGATCCCGGACCGGATCAGGAGCTTGCGTGCTCCCGCTATCCAGTCGCTCCGTGACAGGGCGCCAAGGCGTGGTTTTCTCATTGTTTCCCATTTTGCCCGCATGGCGGGGGCTTGCAACGCTCTGAGAGCTGGGTTAGCGTTTCAGTTCACCATAGGGTACCCTATGGAAGTGTGCTACTCAAGAACCAAGTAACATGAGGGAGGTTGACGATGACCAAGATGATGAACCGGCGGCAGGCCTTGCAGACGGCCGGCGCCGCAGCGGCAGTAACGCTCACCGGCGGGTTGCCACGCCTGGCCAAAGCGGCCGAGCTCGAGCTGGTGAAGCCTGGCACTCTCATCGTCGCATATAATGGCGACATGCCGGGAACGGGAGCCAAGGACGGCAAGCTGATCGGCCTCGATGGCGAGATCATGCAATGGGTCGGCGAGCAGCTCGGCCTCACCGTCGAGCCGATGCTCATGGAATGGGCGGCCGAAATCGAATCCGTAAAGTCGCGCCGCGTCGATGCGATGCATGGCATGATGGGCTGGAACGAGCCGCGCACCAAGGTGATCAACATCACCGACCCTATCTACTATGGTGGAGCCAACATCACTCAGAAGAAGTCGAACAATTGGAGCACCATCAAGGATCTCGATGGCAAGACGATCGCCACGATTCAGGGATTCGGCTGGATCGACCAGTTGAAGGTCATCCCCAATACCGAGCTCAAGCTCTACGAGACCAGCGACGCCGCCATGCGCGACATGCTGGCGGGACGCATCGATGCGCTCTTCGCCGATCCCCCGCTGGTGCAATATACGATCTCGCAGAATCCCGATTGGGAGATCCATGCGGTCCCGATGAATCAGGAATTCGATCCGAAATATTCGACCATCACCGGCAAATACAATATCGTCTTCGGCCTGTCGAAGGACGCGCCCAATCTGCTTGCCGCCGTCAACGGCAAGATCGCCGAAGCCTGGACCAATTGCCTCAATCGCAAGACCGCGGCCAAATACGGCCTGGGTGACCTCTCCTGGTTCGAGCCCGGCACGGTCAATGAGCGAGCCGGCAAGGACCGTCCGGCCGACTGGAAGCAGCCGGCTCTCTCCGACGCCTGCAAAGCCTGATGATAGGTTGAAGATCAAGGCCGGGCTTCGCTCGCCCGGCCGCTTCTGTCTTTTGGGCGATATGGGGTAGGCATGGCGGAAGCACTGCTGCGCGTCGAGGATCTGTACAAGGATTTCGCCAGTCTGCAGGTCTTGAAGGGCGTCTCCATGACGCTCGAGCGTGGGCACAAGACGGCGATCATCGGCCCATCGGGCTGCGGCAAGTCAACACTTCTGCGCTGCATCAATTACATGGAGACGCCGACCGCGGGACATATCCATCTCGATGGCGAGCTCTTCGGCGAGACGAAGAACGGGCTGAGCTACCATCGCATGAGCGAGAGAGAGCTCGCCCGCCAGCGCTCGCAAGTCGGCATGGTGTTCCAGGGCTTCTATCTGTGGCCGCATCTCAATGCCCGCAACAACGTCGCCATCGCGCCGATGAAGGTGCGCGGCATGAGCAAGGCGGAAGCCTATGAGCTCGCCGACGCCATGCTCGAAAAAGTCCACATGTCACACAAGGCGGCGGAATTCCCGGAACGGTTGTCGGGCGGTCAGCAGCAGCGCGTGGCGATCGCGCGCGCCTTGTGCATGAACCCCAAGGTTATGTTGTTCGACGAGCCGACTTCGGCGTTGGACCCGGAGATGATCAAGGAAGTGCTCGATGTCATGATCGAGCTGGCCAAGGACGGCATGACAATGCTGTGCGTCACTCACGAAATGGGTTTCGCCCGCACGGTCGCCAACCGGGTCATCTTCATGGACAAAGGCGAAATCGTCGAACAGAACGTACCGGAGGAATTCTTCAACCATCCGAAGTCGGAGCGGACGAAGCTGTTCCTCTCGCAGATCCTGCACAACTGAGCAGGCGGCTGCGCCTAGGATTTGACTCCGATGTGCGTCGGAATCAGGCCGGACAGGCGCGGATCGTCGATCAGGATTGTTTCCTGATCGAACGGCGCGAAACCGGCACGCTGGTAAGCTCGCAAGGCTTCCGGATGGTCGAAGTTGCAGCTATGGACCCATAGGCGCTTGGGCTCATGGCTCCATGCCGCGTCCACGATCCAGGTGAGGAAATAACGGCCAAGCCCCTTGCCGATGAACTCCGGCATCAGGCCGAAATAGGCCAGCTCGATCTCACCGTCCTTACGGCGGTCCAATTCGCCATAGCCGGCGGGAACGCCGCTGACGTAAAGCACGTAAATCTCGACCTTTGGGTCCTGAATGATGGCCGCCAAGGCCGCGTTGTCGAATTCGCGACGCTCGTACCAAAGCCAAGGTTCACCGATTGTATTGTAGAGATAGCGATAGAACGAAACCGTGGGACTTTCGGCGCGCAGAAGGGCTGCTTTGATTCCAGCCGGAAGATGAGCTGGCCCGTGCGATGGCCGGGCGTGCATCTCGAGCGAGGTGATCACCATTCGCAGCTTGCCGGGGGGAACCTCGGCGTCTGCGGTCACGTTTCGACCGGTGTGTCGGTGCGTGTGCCCCATTCGCTCCAAGAGCCGTCGTAGACGGCGGCGTCCGTCCGGTCGACGAGATAAAGGCCGAGGGCCAGGGCGGAGGCCGTGACGCCGGAGCCGCAGCTTGTCACCACGGGCTTCGAGAGATCGATTCCTTCCGCCTCAAAGCGCGCGATCAGTTGATCCTTCGGCAGAATGGTTCCCGTCTTAGGATCGAGCAGTTCGTTGTATGGCAGATTGGCCGAGCCGGGGATGTGGCCGCTGCGCACGCCGGGCCGCGGTTCGGGCTCGGTGCCCTTGAAGCGCGCGCGAGCGCGCGCGTCGAGCACCTGATCGCGGTGCGTGTTCAAGTTGTCCCGCACCTGCTCGATGCTGCGAATCAGACGCTTGTCGGGGCGAGGCGTAAAGCGACGCGGCTGGGGCTGGGCGCGGCCGGCTTCGACGAGCCGCTTCTCAGCCAGCCATTTCGGAAAGCCGCCGTCCAGAACGGCGACATTGGTATGGCCCATGACGCGCAGCATCCACCAGGCCCGCGCGGCGCTGAACAGGCCTGCGACCTCGTAGCAGACCAAGCCGTCGCCATCGCCGGTAGCCAGCCCGCCGATTTTGCGTGCGACCTGCTCCGTTGCAGGCAGCCAGTGGGCTAGGGGGATCGACGAGTCTGAGACCAGATCGATGCCGCAAACGACCGCGCCGGGGATGTGATGTGCGGCATATTCGGCTTTGGCGTCGCGCTTCTGCTGGGGCAGATACCAGGATGCGTCTACCACGCGCAGATCAGGTGCGCCCAACTCCTTTGAGAGCCAATCGGTCGAAACGATACCGTCGATGGGGGCGCTGGCCATGGTGTTCTCCTAGGCGATCAGGGGCGCGGCCATAATGGGGCGTGGATTGGCCAGCCACTTGGGTACGGGCAAGTTTTTGGAGCGCAGGAATTCCGGATTGAAGAGCTTGCTTTGATAGCGGGTGCCGTAATCGCACAGAATGGTGACGATCGTATGTCCCGGCCCCATCTGTTTGGCCAAGCGGATGGCGCCGGCCACGTTGATGCCGCTCGAGCCGCCCAGGCACAGGCCTTCGTTGCGCAGCAGGTCGAAGATGATGGGCAGGGCTTCCGCGTCGGGAATCTGGAACGGGTCGTCGACCGGCGCGCCTTCCAGGTTCTTCGTGATGCGCCCCTGGCCGATGCCCTCGGTGATCGAGGAGCCTTCGGACTTCAACTCACCATGTTTGTAGTAGCTGTAGAGCGCGGCGCCCATGGGGTCGGCCAGCGCGATGCGAATTTTGGGGTTGCGCTCCTTCAGGAAGATGCCGATGCCAGCCAAGGTGCCGCCGGTGCCCACGGCGCTGACAAAGCCGTCGACCTTGCCGTTGGTCTGCTCCCAAATCTCGGGGCCCGTCGTGCGGATATGGGCGTTGCGGTTGGCCACGTTGTCGAACTGCTGGGCCCAGATTGCACCGTTCTTTTCCGTCTTGGCCAACTCCTTCGCGCTTCGCTCGGAGACATGGACATAGTTGTTGGGATTTTTATAGGGGACCGCCGGTACCT
>CADECN010000232.1 GCA_902825785.1 uncultured Hyphomicrobium sp.
GAGCTACGACTACGACATGATCCAAAACACCTGGGCGGCCTCGCTCTCGCCCGGCAACGAACAGTTGTTCCGCTGGTCTGCAAAAACGCGCGACGCGCAAGGTTCCTATAACTTTGCCGGCGTCGCCAATCCGGCAGCAGATGCCATGATCTCGGCGATGCTAGCGGCGGACGGCGTGGAGTCATTTGTCTCCGCGGTGCGCGCGCTAGATCGCGTGCTGTTGTCGGGTGACTATGTCGTTCCGCTCTTTCATGTGCCGAAGCAATGGGTCGCGTATTGGGCACGACTCAAGCCGCCCGACAAAACGCCGGTGTTCGGTTACGCGGTCGATACCTGGTGGGCGGTCGACGCAAAATGACGATTGCCGGTCAGGAGCATTTCAATCTGGCGCGGCATTGCCTTGCCGGTGGCGGTGCGGCGCGTGACAAGACGGCCCTCCTGGTCGTCACGGATGCTGCGACGGGCGCTGCCGAAATATGGACCTATGACAGGCTCGAGGATGCCGTACTTCGGATCGCGAGTGGCCTGCTCGCGTCTGGCTTGAAGCGCGGTGACCGGCTTCTGATCCGCCTCGACAACCGAAGCACGTATCCTCTGGTGTTTCTCGGGGCGGTCGCTGCCGGGCTATTGCCGATACCGACATCCAGTCAGCTGGCTAAAGCCGAGGCGCGGTTCCTGGCGGAAGATTCGGAGGCGGCTGCGGTCGTGCTCGGGCACGGGCTATCATCGGGCGTCGAGGATGCCGGGAGCATCGTCATTGCCGAACCGCAGATTGCGGATTGGATGCGGTGCGCGCCAAGGGCCGCCTACGCCGACACGCGCGCAGAAGACCCGGCCTATCTCATCTACACGTCCGGCACGACGGCGCGGCCCAAAGGCGTGGTGCACGCCCATCGGGTCATCCTTGGTCGGCGGCCGATGTATCAGGGCTGGTATGGTATCCGCAACGACGACCGCGTTTTGCACGCCGGCGCGTTCAACTGGACCTACACGCTCGGTACGGGGTTGCTCGACCCGTGGGCCAACGGCGCGACGAGCATTATATTCGCGGGCGAGAAAGCACCCGAAATCTGGCCGGCGCTTTTGCGCGCTACCGATGCAACGATCTTTGCCGCGGTCCCAAGCCTCATCCGGCAGATCCTGAAATATGCGCCGGCCGGTCCGATCGATGTCGGCGGTCTGCGGCACGGACTGATCGCGGGCGAGAAGCCACCGGAAGACCTGTTCGACGCGTGGCGTGAACGCACCGGCACAGAACTGCACGAAGCGCTGGGGATGAGCGAGCTTTCGACCTACGTGTCGACCGCGCCGGGGATGGCGCGGCGTCCCGGGTCAACGGGCAAGGCGCAACCGGGACGGCGCGTCGTTATCTTGCCGGAAGACGATGGCGAGATCCCTCTCGCTCCCGGCCAGCCGGGATTGATCGCAGCCCATAGATCCGACCCAGGTCTGATGCTCGGCTACTGGAAGCGGCCGGACGAAGAAGCACAGGTCTTGCGTGGCGAATGGTTCATCGGCGGCGATATCGGCATCATGGACGCGGACGGATACATCACTCATCTCGGGCGCGCCAACGACCTGATGAAGGCGCTCGGGTACAGGGTCGCGCCGCAGGAGGTCGAGGCGGTTCTGGCCGAGTATCCTGGGATCGCAGAGGTCGCGTGCGCCGAACTTCAGGTGCGCGCGGATGTGTCGGTGATCGGCGCATTCATCGTGCCGCGGTCCGGCTGCCAGCTCGATGCAGAGGCGATCATGCGCTACGCCGGGGACCGGCTCGCGGACTACAAGCGGCCGCGCGAGATCGTGTTCGTTTCACATTTGCCGCGCACGGCAAATGGCAAGCTGAAGCGCAGCGCGCTTAGCGCTCACTTCGTGTGAAGCGACGCTCCAAGCTCAAGCCGCCTTTTTGGCGCGCGCGGCGATATCGGCGAACTGCTGGACGAGTGCGCGAACGCCTTTCAAGCGCGTTTCGGGCAAGTCCCAGTCGGCGCGGTAGACGAGGCGCTGGTCGGGTTGAACTTTCAACGCGCCGCGCGAGGACTGAACAAAGGCGATCAATCCCTCCGGGTCGGCGAAGCGCGCCTTGTGCAGCGTGATAACCGCGCCCTTGGGACCGGCATCGACCTTGGCGATACCGGCTTGGCGACAGAGCCCCTTGATCTCCATCACGTCGAGCAGGTGGCTGACTTCTGGCGGCATTTCGCCGAAACGGTCGACAAGCTCCGCGGCGAATGCGTCAATTTCCGAGCGCCGCTCCAAGGCCGACAAGCGCCGGTACAGGCCGAGGCGGAGTTGGAGATCCTCGACGTAGGTTTCGGGGATCATGATTGAAGTGCCGAGCTGTATCTCGGGGCTCCACTTGTCCTCAGCGTCGAAGTCGCCACCCTTCATGGCCGCGACCGCCTCTTCCAGCATCGACTGGTAGAGCTCGAAACCGACTTCGCGAATGTGACCGGACTGTTCCTCGCCGAGCAGGTTGCCGGCACCGCGAATGTCGAGATCGTGCGAGGCAAGAGAAAAGCCGGCGCCGAGCGTGTCGAGCGAATGCAGGACCTTCAGACGTTTTTCTGCGCCGTCCGTTAGTTTCTGGCCGACGGGCGTTGTGAAATAGGCGTAGGCGCGCGTCTTCGAACGGCCGACACGACCGCGTAACTGGTAGAGCTGGGCCAGGCCGAACATATCGGCTCGGTGCACGATCAGCGTGTTGGCGTTCGGCACATCAAGGCCGGATTCAACGATCGCGGTTGAGAGCAGGATGTCGTACTTGCCCTCGTAGAACGCGGTCATCACGTCCTCGAGTTCGGTCGGCGTCATTTGGCCTGTGGCGCGCGCGAATGTCAGATCGGGGACGGCTTCGCGCAGAAATTCCGCGATATCGTCGAGGTCGGAGATGCGTGGCGCGACATAGAACGTCTGGCCGCCACGGAAGCGCTCGCGGCGCAGCGCTTCCTTCAGGACCACCGGGTCGAACGGAGAGATGTAGGTTCGTACCGCGAGACGGTCGACCGGGGGCGTGGTTATGAGTGAGAGTTCCCGCACGCCGGTTAACGCCAGCTGAAGAGTGCGCGGGATCGGCGTCGCCGAGAGCGTCAAGACGTGGACGTCCTCACGCATTTTCTTCAACCGTTCCTTGTGACCGACGCCGAAGTGCTGTTCCTCGTCGATGATAAGGAGGCCGAGACGCGCGAATTCGATCTGCTTGCCGAGCAGCGCGTGCGTGCCGACGACGATATCCACGTCGCCTGATTTCAGCCCCGCCTTCACGTCAGTGAGTTCCTTCGTCGGCACCATGCGAGAGGCCTGCGCGACGCGAACGGGCAGGCCCTTGAAGCGCTCCGAAAACGTCTTGAAATGCTGGCGCGCGAGCAACGTCGTCGGCACCACGACCGCGACCTGCAGACCGTTCAGAGCCGCGACGAAGGCGGCGCGAAGTGCGACCTCGGTCTTGCCGAAGCCGACGTCGCCGCACACGAGCCGATCCATCGGCTTGCCGGAGTTGAGGTCGGCCAGAACCGTGTCAATGCTAGCGGCCTGATCCTCGGTTTCCTCATAAGGGAAGCGGGCGACGAACTCATCGAACGCACCGGTTGGCGGCGCCAGCGTCGGAGCCTCGCGCAGGGCGCGCATCGCGGCGATCTTGATCAGCTCATTGGCGATCTCGCGCAGGCGTTTTTTCAAACGCGCTTTGCGGGACTGCCAGGCGACACCGCCGAGCCGATCAAGTTGCGCATCACCCTCGTCCGCGCCGTAGCGGGTCAGAAGCTCGATGTTCTCGACAGGAAGGAACAGCTTGTCGCCGCCGGCATAGTGCAGCTCCAGGCAATCGTGCGGCGCGCCGAGTGCGGTGATCGTCTGCAGACCCGAAAACCGGCCGATGCCGTGGTCGGCGTGGACGACGAGATCACCGACCGAAAGGCTGGTTGCCTCGGTGAGGACATCGGCTGCTCGGCGCGCGCGCCGTTTTTGGCGCACGAGCCGATCGCCAAGAATGTCCTGTTCGCCGATGACGACGAAGTCGGGTGTCTCGAAACCCTGTTCGACGCCGAGTATGGCGAATGCAGTCGCACCGGCAGGCAACGCCTGCGCGGCGGCAAAGCCTTCCACTTTGTGCATGTCGCGCAGGCCGTGGTCGGCCAGCAGCCCCATCAGCCGTTCGCGCGCGCCCGCCGTCCAGGCGGCGATGATCACCCGGCGAGGTTCGGCCAGGATGCGGCGAATGTGAGCAACGACCGCGTCGAATACATTGGCTTCGGGATCAGCGCGTTCGGCGGCAAACGTTCGGCCGAGGCGGCCATTCATCGCGTAGGTGTCGGCGCGGCCGGCGACGTCAAACGGTGTCAGTCGCGCAACCTGATGCGAGCCCAGCGCGTCCGCCCACGTTTTGCCGTCGACAAACATCTGGTCGGGCGGCACGGGCTTATAAGGTGGCGCGCCGAAGCGCTGGCCTTCGAGGCCATCGACGCGCGCCTCGTAGTGCTCCTGAATTTGGCGGAAGCGCTGCTCGACCGCTTCGTCGGCCATATGGTCGAAGCTCAGCGTCGCGCCCGGTGCATAATCGAAAAGTGTCTCGAGCGCGGGATGGAAGAAGGGCAGCCAATTCTCCTGGCCCTGATAGCGCCGACCGCTGCTGACGGCTTCGTAAAGCGGATCGTCTCCCGTGTTGCCACCGAAAATCGCAACATATCGGGTGCGAAAGAGCGCGGTCGCGGCGTCGCCAAACGCGACCTCGCTTACGGGCATGAGCGCAAATTTCTGGACCGGCTTCAGCGAGCGCTGCGTCTCCGCATCGAAGGATTTGATGCTCTCGAGCTGGTCACCGAAGAAATCGAGGCGGATCGGATTGATGCGTCCGGGCGGAAAGAGATCGAGAATGCCACCGCGCTGCGCATATTCGCCGGGCTCCATGACGGCGCTCGAACGGTTGAAGCCGTAGGCTTCGAGCTTCCGGACGAGGTCGGCGAGGTCGAGGCGCTGGCCCGGTGCGATGGGTTTGAAGGCCTGGCGGATGAACGTGCGCGGCGGCAGACGCTGCAGGATGGCGTTGCACGTAGTGAGCAGGATTGTCGGCTCCT